>JAUVGT010000266.1 GCA_030593645.1 Deltaproteobacteria bacterium | reverse complement strand
CTGGATGCTGCATTTACAAAGAGCACAGTCGGCGGTACGTGGGGCAACGGTAATGACAGTGAAGCATATAAAGACGATTATTTCGAAACAATTGCTGCCGGTGACTATACGGCCACATGGACACCGAACCTCCCTGCGACCGGGAACTATACGGTCTACGCGAGATGGGATGATGACAGTGACTATTCAACCACAGTACCCTATACCGTCACACACGCCGGAGGAACTGACACGGTACCAATGGATCAGGAGCAGAATGGAGGCGCATGGGTTGTTATCGGTACTTATGACTTTAACCAGGGTTCATCCGGTACAGTATCAATTAGTGCAACTGTTACGAATCCTAATGCGGATGGTTTCTGCGCGGATGCAGTAAGATTCGTATTAAACGACGGCTGGGATTGGGCCGCAGACGCTGACGCGGAAGGCGGTCAATATTTCTGGACCGCGAAAAACGGTACATATTCCGCAACATGGACTCCCGGTTTGGCCGCGGGTGATTATAAAGTATACGCGAAATGGGTTCACAACAGCACTCGATCCACTGCCGTACCCTATAAAATCAACCATAACGGAGGAGTTGACACAGTCACAGTGGATCAAAGCCAGGATGACGGCAACTGGGCTCTGCTCGGCACCTACACTTTCGCTGCAGGAACAGGGGATATCACCCTTGAATATACTCGTACCGGTACAAATGATACTGTCTGTTTCGATGCGGTTAAGTTTGTTCCAACCGCGTCCACTGTAGTGGATATTAAACATGCCCATTATTATACATGGTCGGACACAGCCAGTAAACCTTATCTCGTGGTTATCGACGGTACCATACGCTACTATGAAATCACTGATGATGGTGATGATCTTGTGGAAAGCGGTGAGTTGGTTGAAACCATGGGTCCGCCCGCCGATGTTGTGTCCGCCCGGACATATGGCGATGAACGTCAGAACTTTGCCAACTGGTTCCAGTTTTATCGAAAACGGGATCTTCTGACACGCGGTGCCATAGGTCAGGTGATTACGAAAATGCAGGGCGTACAGATCGGTTTGAGGGGTATCAACGACGTATGTATTCAGCCTGTCCTTAAGGTCAAGGTCGGCGGTGTGGATCACACCAACACACTTTTGACTGAACTATACGGCTATCGTCTTGATGGGCATCGCTCGGCAACACCTTTACGCCGTGGATTTGAGGAAGTGGGTAAATATTTCAGCCAGGATGACGGTGATGACGGCGGTGTCGGTCCTTCCCCGATCGCCACAGAAGCGGAAGGAGGCGCCTGCCAGCAGAATTTCGCAGTGCTCTTTACCGACGGCTATTATAACGGACTGCCTCCACACGTGGGCAACTCAGATGGTGATAATGGTTTACCCTATGCCGACGGGGCCGGTGACACAGTTGCAGATGTGGCCATGCACTATTATGAAACCGACCTCGCCACCGGTGTGGATAACCGGGTGCCGGTTAACCCTTATGATGACGCCACTCATCAGCATATGGTTACCTATGGTGTCACTTTCGGAGTATACGGAAATTTAAATCCGGATGATTACGACCTTGAAAATTGTGACAATACCGCCGGGAACCTGTGCCCGCCATGGCCGGTTCCGGTAGAGGCCGGAAATGACAAGAAGAGAAAAATAGACGACCTCTGGCACAGTGCAGTGAACGGCCATGGAACCTTTATGATGGCCTCTAATCCCGAGGAATTGGTCGAGGCGTTTATGGCGGTTATGCAGAACATCGAGTCGAGAATCGGATCAGCTGCTTCCGTATCCGTTAATGGTGATGAGCTTTACGGGAGGCTCGATGAAAACGTACGCATGTACCAGTCAAGCTACTCCAGTGACGGCTGGATCGGAGATGTAAAGGCCTACGCCTTAGACCCGAACACAGGGGATGTAATTACCACATCATATGTCTTTTCCGCGGGTGAGCAGCTTCAAAGCATCAACTGGGATGACCGGATTATTGCCACCTACGACGGCTCAACAGGGGGAACCGCGTTCAGGTTCAACAGTCTTACAACTGATCAAAAAGACGCCCTAAAGGAAGGCGCTGAAGCTGATTACACCGTTGCTGAAACACGGTTAAATTATTTAAGAGGCAAAACAGACCTCGAAACACAAAATGGCGGTACCCTTAGAAACCGTTACCAGATACTCGGTGATATTGTTCACTCTTCTCCCCTGTTTGTAGACGGTGTTCTGTATGCCGGGGGTAATGACGGCTTTATGCATGCATTTGATTCTCAGACCGGGAATGAATTGTTTGCTTATGCTCCGAACCTGATTTTTAACGACCTGATCAACCTGACAGATGTTAATTATAATCATCAATTCTTTGTGGATCTCACACCGGCGGCAAAAGAAGTGACAGTCGGAGGAACCGACATCACATTGCTCGTGGGCGGTCTGGGTAAGGGTGGTAAAGGTTATTACGCTCTCAACATCACGGATCCTGCGGCTATCACAAACGAATCCCAACTGGCTTCGAGAGTCATGTGGGAGTTCCCCGCGACATCAGGTACACCGGCAACTGCCGCTATTACCGCTGCCACCAATACTTCACCGATTGTCATTACGGCCACTGCTCACTCATTCTCATCAGGCGACTGGATCATTATTGACGGAGTCGGGGGTAATACAAGCGCGAATGACAGGTGGCAGATTACTGTGAGTGATGCAAATACATTTCTCCTTAATGGTTCAACCGGAAATGCCGCATACACATCAGGCGGAACCGCCACTTACTCTGATCACAATGTCTTTAACATGGGGTATTCGTTTAGTAAACCTGCGATTGTTAATTCAAATGTTTTAAATCAAAATGTGGTTATATTCGGAAACGGCTATAACAGCCCGAGCGGTAACGCGGTATTGTTTATTGTCGATCCCGCGGACGGTTCTGTCATAAAAATGATCGATACAGGAGCGGGTGACTGCAACGGATTATCAAGCCCGATTGCAGTTGATGTTGATTCTGATCATAAGGTCGATTATGCTTATGCCGGAGATCTAAAGGGTAACCTGTGGAAATTCGATCTCACAAGTACAACAGCATCAAACTGGGAAGTGGCATACAAAGACGGCGCCGTAGACAAACCGCTGTTCCAGGCTAAGCACGGAACAGATTTTCAGCCGATTACCACAAAACCGGACGTGATGTACCATTGTGAGCAGCATGGTTACCTGGTACTGTTTGGTACGGGCAAGTACCTTGGTGATACTGATTACTATGACACCGATGTGCAGTCACTGTATGGAATTTGGGATTATGGTGATGATTCTGATGACAGTGAATACCTGGGCACCATTAATAAAGGGGGTACACCTCAACTTTCAAACCAGCCCAATAATGTTACCCTGCTGCAGCAAATTAGTTACGGAACCGGTTACTGGGCGCCTAACGGATCTGAGCTCAGGGTCAGGACTCAATACGCGGCTGACTGGTCACCCACAACCCTTGCTTCCGGTATGTGTAATGCGGGCGACGCAGGAGATGGTGTAACGACCTGTGATCCAAACGGTGTAGGATCATATCCGGATCCAGCTGTACATGCCGGTTGGTTTTTTGATCTTCCGGAAACCGGTGAGAGAATACCAAATGATCCGATGATCAGAGATAATAAAGCCATAGTCATCAGTTTTATCCCTGAAGATACACCATGCGGTACAGGGGGTGATTCATGGATCATGGAAATGGATGCATGTTCCGGTGCACGGCTTGATGACCCCCAGTTTGATATTAACGATGACATGACGATTAACGATAATGACCTTGTTCAGGCCAGAGACGCGGCCGGAGACCTTATTTTTGATGGGAGTGGCGACCCGATCATGGTGGCCCCGACGGACAGGAAATATGACGGCCGACTCCTCCCGCCTGCAATTCTGGATATCGGTGATGTGGAAAAGAAATACTTCAGTACCAATGTCGGTACAATAGTAACAATGGATGAAAAAGACGTACCGTTGGGTATCATCTACTGGACAGAAGAAACGCAATAATCCACGAAATTTTACACCGTGGATTTGATATGGAGGTATGAAGAATGAACTGTAAATCAAAACAAAAAATCCTGATCAGTATCATCGCGATAACCTTATTGATCTGTCCGGCCCTTCTTGGACACATTGGTTATGCCCAGGATAAGGTCAAAGGAGAATGGATCCTCCCATCACATTATCCGGATGGATTCGACGGGTGGGGCAAGGTCGATAGAATCGCGCCGGGAGAAATCGTAATTGATGATGTATTATTTAACCTTAATTCGAATGCGAGCTACTATACACCGTCTAATACATCAGGAATACCTCTATCGTGGATGAAATCGGGTAAGATAGTCGGGTTTATCAAGAACTCATCCAATGAAATTGTCTCCCTATGGCTGATCGATTTTTAGATTTTAATCCATAGGTATAGAATAATCGGTTCATAATCATTTAATGATAATGAACCGATTATTATGTTCAAAAAAATCATCCCCGATTGAAGAAAGATTCAATCGGGGACTTATTTTTGATGGCCTCGTAAAAAGTCCAACTTCTGCGTTGTGCTGCATTTCGCAATCATTCAACGTACTATAAGTACGCTTCATGATTACAAATTTTGCACGCCTTGAATTTGAACTTTTTACGAAACCGTCTAATTCGGACTTTTTACGAGACCATCATTTTTGAAGCTAAAAACTTGTCATGCCGCCCTGTCCTGTTTACCGATCATTTTTAAACAAAGCCTTTCAGACCACGATTCGATTTCATTCCAGTCTCGAAAATCTCCTTCGGGTATTCCCTTTTTTTTCATTTTTCTCTTCATGACAAGCTCTTCGATAAAGGAAAGTTTTTCATAATCGAGAACCCCGGCAAAAAGACCAATGTCTACAGGCTTTATTTCAGGAACTGTTTCAAGCAGGGGATTAAGATATGCCCGGGCTTTATTCTGAAATTTCTCACCTGTAAAATAAAGAGTCAGACAGGTTAGGAAATAGGCCACAGGTACCTGGGTCAGAATTTTACGGTTTGTCTTAACAAAATCCACGGCTTCCGGCAGCCACTTGCTTCTCTGGATGGCGCTGCCGATAATGACGGCATGGTATGAATCCAAATTTTTAACATTTTCGATCAGGCAGGTATCCACCATGGCGTTTGAATCGCATAAAACCTGTTTTACTTTATCCGCCACTCCGCCCGTAGAACCGGTTCGACTGGCATAAGTCACAAGAATTTTTTGATTCGTTTTTATTTTTTCATTACAACTCGATTCCGAAAACTCTACACCCGCTGCCTGAACAACGGGCGGAAACATGAGACAGCGGCCGAGCGCGATCCCCGTTATAGCACCCCCGGTCATTAAAGAACCTTTTGTGAAAAATTCCCTTCTTGTTACTTTTTTCATTTTTCCCCCTTTTATCACCCTATATCTCATGCCGGTTCATTTTTTCCCGAATTTCTTTTAACACCCTCCCCTTTTGGTCTTCATCCAGGATGCTGTAGAATTCGGTAAAATAATCGATATTCTTCCCCATACGATCGGGCATTTTAACCAGTTTGGTTTTGACCATTTCTGCGACTTTGTCCATGTCCGGATTTTCTCTGTTTATTTCATCTCTCATTTCATGAAAAAACAATTTCTGATTCTTTTCCATCTCGTTCAGATCAGTCTCAAGTTTTTTCCGAATTCCATTGTATTTTTCCTGTTGAATATCGCTTAGCTCGAGCTTACTTATTTTTTTGTCCATACGCTCAAGGAACCGCTGTGAAAAATCTTTTCCATGAATTCCGGGATGAAACCCCGGGCCATTAAAACCCCTTGGCCGGCATCCGGTAAAAGTGAAGATCAATAGTCCTGAAGTTAATACAAATAAAAATGTACTTGTTAATGCTAAACCTTTTTTTGAAATTTTCATTTTGTTCTCCTTTGGTGGTTATTAATTTGTCCAATTTGCCTCTACAGTTCTTTTTACGAGACCATCAAACCTTCGATCCCTTTGAATCATTTTTTTTCGATTGCGATTCCGATACCGACCCCGAATCTGTTCCTGCAAAATTGATGTTCACCCAACTTATAGATGAAAAATGTAAAAAATATGTGTTGCACAAGTAAAAAATTACTAATAAATGTAAAAAACTGTAAAAAAAGGTGATATCTATGGACAAAATGATCCTGATAGTGGATGATGACAGAAAACTACGTACACTTCTGACTGAATACCTTGAAGAGTATCATTTTAAGGTTATATCACTATCGGATGGCTTGTCGGCTGTTGCAACCATTCAAAAAGAACTTCCGGACATGGTCATCCTGGACATCATGATGCCCGAACGAAATGGGCTGGATGTACTAAAAGACATCCGGTTAATAACTCCGGTTCCTGTGATTATGCTCACCGCGAAAGGAGAGGATGCCGACAGGATTGTCGGCCTTGAACTGGGGGCGGATGATTATATCCCAAAACCGTTTAATCCCCGCGAACTGCTGGCTCGAATGAACGCCATATGGCGACGAACAAATTTAAATAAAACAGAAAATATTAAAGAAAAAAATAGTATTATTCTCAAGGCCGGCGGCCTGACCCTGAATAGGGCAAAACAATCCCTGCTGGTGGACAATGACGAAGTGGAACTGTCATCCACTGAATTTAAGATCCTGGAAGCCCTTATGGAACACCCCAACAGGGTATTAAGCCGAGACCAGCTTATGAACCTTTCAAAAGGGAAGGACTTCATGGCATTTGACAGGAGCATAGACGTTCATATCAGTAAGCTGAGATCAAAACTTGAACCCGAACCCCGTTCCCCTCAACGGATAAAAACCATATGGGGAACAGGATACATGTTTGTAGATTCTTAATGAAACCCGGTAAACTTTACATCAAAATATTTTTATCTTTTCTGGTTATCCTGATTATAACGGAGATCCTTGTTTTCGGTCTTTTCATGATTACCGCCGGCAGGGCTTTTAAAGATCGCTTTGAGAAATATACCAATGGCAAAATAATGATTGCCCGGCAGATGGTTGAAGACAGGATA
>JAUVGT010000240.1 GCA_030593645.1 Deltaproteobacteria bacterium | reverse complement strand
GGAATAAAACCGATCATCGGCTGTGAATGTTATATTGCACCGCGCCGCCTTACCGACAAAACCTCCCAGGACAGTAAAGGACTTTCTCATCTTATTCTGCTTGCCGAGAATCAGGAAGGATACAGAAACCTCTGCCGGCTGGCCTCTGTTGCCCAGCTCAAGGGGTTTTATTATAAACCCAGGATTGATAAGACACTTTTAAAAGAGAACTGTAAAGGCCTTATCGCGCTTACCGCCTGCCTGCACGGGGAAATTCCGATGCATATCAAAGAAAATAGAATGGATAAGGCTGATGAGACCGCCCTCAGGTACCAGGAGATGTTTGGCGAAGGCAATTTTTTCCTTGAGGTCCAGAACAATGGAATAGATATCCAGGACAAAGTTAATGAAACCCTGCTTGATATGAGCCGGAGACTGTCGATTCCGCTTATTGCCAGCAACGACTGCCATTACCTGGATAAGGACGATGTCAAGGCCCATGATGTCCTGCTGTGTATCCAGACCGGCAAAACAGTCAATGAACCCGGGCGTTTGAAATTCAGCACCGACCAGTTATACTTTAAATCGAGGCAGGAGATGTACGCTTCTTTTAAGGATTATCCCGGGGCATTGCAAAACACTGTCGATATCGCTGAAAGGTGCAGCATCGAATTTGATTTCAAAACCTACCATTTTCCCAGGTTTGACGCACCAAAGGGACAGACCCAGGCAGATCTTTTCAAGGAAAAGACCCGGAAAGGATTTGAGCGCATATTTAATCGTATTCAGAAAAATAATCCAAAAGTTGATCAAAAGGTATATCATGAACGCCTGGAATATGAGATTTCGGTTATCAATGATATGGGGTTTCCCGGCTATTTTTTAATCGTCGCTGATTTTATTAACTATGCCAAAGAGCATAATGTACCCGTTGGACCGGGGAGAGGGTCCGCGGCCGGAAGCCTGGTGGCCTATTCCCTGGGGATTACTGATCTTGATCCGATCAAGTATGGGCTCATTTTTGAACGTTTTCTCAATCCGGCCCGAAAGAGTATGCCTGATATTGATGTCGATTTCTGCATAAACGGCCGGGAAGAAGTCTATAATTATGTTGTTGGAAAATATGGCGGGGGTGAATATGTTGCGCAGATTATCACCTTTGGAAAATTAAAAACCAGGGCCGTGATTCGTGATGTCGGCCGCGCTCTTGATATCCCGCTTCAGGAAGTGGATGCCATCGCGAAAATGGTTCCGGATGTCCTGAACATCAGCCTGGATGGTGCCCTGGCAGAGGAGCCCAGGCTGGCCGATCTTGTTAATCAGAAACCCGCTATCGCGAATCTGATAAGTATATGCCGTGTTCTGGAGGGACTTCCCCGGCATGCTTCAACGCATGCCGCCGGGGTTGTGATCGCGGACAAGCCGCTTGTGGATTATCTGCCGCTGTACAAAGGTAAAAAAGGGGAGGTGGTGACCCAGTTCGACATGAAAATTGTCGAAAAGATCGGCCTGGTTAAATTCGATTTCCTGGGTTTACGGAACCTGACTGTGATTGACAGTGCCCTCAACCTGATTAAAAAACAGGGAAAGGTACCGCTTGATCTGGGCGATCTTGATATGGATGATGCCGATACATACCGGCTTTTGTCAGCCGGTGATACGACAGGGGTATTCCAGCTTGAAAGTTCGGGCATGAAAGATCTCCTGGTTCGGTTAAAGCCCGAATGTTTTGATGATATTATTGCTCTTGTGGCTCTTTATCGGCCGGGTCCCATGGAAAGCGGCATGATCGATGATTATGTCGACAGAAAGCACGGCCGAAAAAAAGTTGAATACCTGGTACCCCAACTCGAGTCTGTGTTAAAGGAAACATATGGAGTGATCGTTTACCAGGAACAGGTCATGAAGATCGGTAGTGTACTGGCCAATTATTCAATGGCCGAAGCCGATGACCTGAGAAAAGCCATGGGTAAGAAAATCGTGGAGATTTTAGAAAGACACCGTGAACGATTTATAAATGGCGCCACAGATAACGGTATCCCGGCTGACAAGGCCAAAATGATATTTGCCCTGATTGAGAAGTTCGGCGGATATGGTTTTAATAAATCCCACAGTGCCGCCTATGCGCTGATTGCTTACCAGACAGCGTATTTAAAAGCCCACTATCCTGTGGAATTCATGGCATCATTACTCACAAGTGAGATGAATTCCACGGACGGTGTTGTAAAATATATTTCAGAATGCCGCAGTCACGGAATCGAGGTGCTGCCGCCCGACATCCTTGAAAGTGAAAAGGTTTTTGAGGTTAGCGGATCAAAAATCAGGTTTGGACTCGTGGCGGTGAAGAACGTGGGTGAAGCCGCGATCGAATCAATTATCGAGGCACGGAAAGAATATAAATGTATTTCTCTGTTTGATTTTTGTGAACATGTTGATTTAAAAAAAGTTAATAAACGCGTGATTGAAAGCCTGATTAAATGCGGGGCTTTCAGTTTCACGGGCGCGAGACGTTCACAGATGCTTGCTGCACTCGAGGATGCGATCGATTATGGCCAGAGGGTCCAGAAAGAAAAAAATGATCCGCAGATGAGCTTGTTTGATTTGGGAGAGAATAAACAGATGATCAATCCGCCTGTCATGCCCGACATACAGGAATGGGATGAAAAACAGCTCCTTACCTTTGAAAAGGAATCACTCGGGTTCTATATTTCAGGGCATCCTCTGAACCGCTTTGAAGACGTATTAAACAAATTCACAAACACGAACGCGGATTCGATTTTAGAAGTACAGGACGGCAGTACAGTCAGGATCGGTGGAATAGTGACCAGTACAAAGGTGATCAAGACGAAAAGGGGCGATTTGATGGCTTTTGCGACCATTGAGGACATGCAGGGTTCTGTGGAAACCGTTATCTTTTCTTCCGTCTACGCGTCCGTGAATGATCAGCTTTTTGAAGACAATCCTGTTCTTGTTCAGGGACGGTTACAGAGGGACGAAAAATCAGCTAAGATCCTGGCGGAAACCCTCATTCCCATGAACAAAGCCGAGGAAACATGGACAGCGAGCATTCATGTAGTCCTGGAGATGGATCGTCTGGAGAAGCAATCCCTTGTAGAGCTCAAGGATATTTTAAAACGGTTTCCGGGCCAGTGCCGGGCATACCTCCACTTAAAGGAATCGGAAAAAACTGAAACAGTCATCGAACTTCCGGATTCCTATAAATTGAGTGCGGGCACTCTACTGACAAATGAGGTCAACAGATACCTGGGGTATAAGGCCGTTGAAACCACATGTATGCCGGCGATACCCGCTCCCGGCAACAACAGTTACAAGGGAAATGGAAAAAAGGGATATATGAATCATGGATAATCATCATATGGTCTATCCTATCCTGCTTGCCGGGGGTACGGGTTCCCGGTTGTGGCCCGTCTCAAGAGAATTGTACCCCAAACAGCTTGTTAAATTTATTGGGGAGGATTCTCTGATCCAGGCGACAATCAAAAGACTTGATCCATTATTGATCCGGGAAAACATACGAATTGTCTGCGGGATAGAACACTTACATGAAATCGCAAGGCATATCGAAGAAATCGGACTATCACCGGAAAATAAGATTATATGTGAACCCTGCGGTCGGAATACCGCTCCGGCCATCCTGCTGGCCGTATTGAATATATTGAAATCTGAAAAGGATGCTGTGCTGTGCATTTTTCCTGCTGACCATGTGATCAATGATATCAAAGAATTTCATGGTCGGCTGAATGTCGCCATCCAACTCGCGGCTGACGGCCATATTGTGACTTTCGGGATAAAACCCGGTTATCCGGAAACCGGTTATGGATATATTGAAGGTGGAAACAACGTTGGAGATACGGCCATGACCGCGAAGCGGTTTGTGGAAAAACCGGATATGAAGACAGCCCGGGAATACCTCAAAGCCGGTAATTTCTTTTGGAACAGCGGAATGTTTGCTTTCAGGGCGTCGGTTATACTGGAAGAATTTAGATGTTTTCATCCGGATCTTCTTGTTCAGATGGAAAAGCTTGTAAGCACAGAAAGAGATATTTCTAAAGAAGACTATGAGAAGCTCTTGAACATATCGTTCGATTACGCGATTATGGAAAAAACCGAAAAGGGTGCCGTACTTCCGTCAGATTTCGGATGGAGCGATATCGGATCATGGAAATCGCTGTATGAGTTTTTGCCAAAGGATGAAAACAATAATGTTCTGGAAGGTGATGTGATCACAAACAATACTCACGACTGTTTTATCATGGGGCATGACCGGTTGGTCGCTGTGAACAATATAGATAATACTGTGGTGGTGGAAACACCTGATTCAATATTTGTTTCCGACATTGATCACAGCCGCGATGTTAAGTTGATTGTTTCTAAACTTAAAGAAAAGCACAGAAAGGAATATCATCAGCACCGGACCATATTCTTTCCCTGGGGAAGTAAAACAACGCTTGAAAGCCGGAAAGGATATAATATTGAGAGGTTATTATTATATACAGGAGCGACCTGCCGGGAAGAGATCGAAACAACTGGTTCAATACATTTGACAGTGGTCGAAGGAACCGTTGAAATAAATACGGTTGATGGCTCAAAGTCTTATAACGCCGGTGAATCGGCTGTTTTACAAAAAAGCAGTAATCTGAGGATTAAGAACATAATAGATAGTCCCTCCAGGGTAATTTTGATAAAGACAAAATGAAAAAAAAAAAGAAGTGGTTTTACGGCCACTTCTAAATACTTATGTATAAAGGAGAATAGTGAATATGAAGGTACCGTTACTTGATTTAAAAAGCCAGTACAATACCATCAGGGAAGAGATTTTAGAAATTACACATGAAGTTTATGATAGCCAGTATTTCATACTCGGACCAAAGGTTGTTGCCCTTGAAAACGAAATCGCGGAATACAGCAACGCAAAATACGCAGTTGGTGTATCCTCCGGTTCAGATGCCCTGCTTGTATCTTTAATGGCCGCGGATATCACAGAGGGAGATCTGGTTCTGACAACACCCTATACTTTTTTTGCGACAGCCGGATCGCTTTCACGCGTGGGCGCGCGTCCGGTGTTTGTTGACATAGATCCGGACACATATAACATCTCTCCGGAAGGGATCAACCGGGCAATCGAAGCCATGTCTGATCATGAACTCAAAAAGCTCAAGGCTGTCATACCGGTTCACCTTTACGGGCAGTGCGCGGATATGGACCCGATTCTGAATACAGCGGAAAAATATAATTTGATCGTAATCGAAGACGCCGCGCAGGCCATTGGTTCTGAATATGGAGGAAGGCGCGCGGGGACAATGGGTGATTTGGGATGTTTTTCCTTTTTTCCCTCAAAGAATCTGGGTGCCTTTGGGGACGGTGGTATGGTTACCACTAACTCTGAAGACCTTTACACCAAATTAAAGGTTTTACGCGCGCATGGATCATCTCCAAAGTATTACCATAAGGTCATTGGCGGGAATTTCAGACTCGATGCCCTCCAGGCGGGGATTGTCTCTGTTAAGCTGAAACATCTCGACAGCTGGACCAAAGGCCGCCAGGAGAACGCGAAAAAATATGTTTCCCTTTTCACAGGCGTGGGCCTTGATGAAATTAAGCTGCCCGTTGAAAAAGAAAACCGTCACATCTACAACCAGTTTGTGATCAATGTATCCGAAAAAAGGGATGAACTAAGAACATTTCTTCAGGAAGCGGAAATTGGAACAGAAATCTACTACCCCCTGCCGCTTCATCTCCAGGAATGTTTTGCCTATCTGAATTACAAAAAAGGGGATTTTCCCATATCCGAACAGGCCGCCGGGCACACACTAGCCCTGCCGGTATATCCTGAACTTACAGACGATCAGCAGGTTTATGTTGTCGATAAAATAAAGGAGTTTTGTTCGTAAGAAAATACTACTGTATATCTCTTTTTAGCACCATCAGATATACTTCAGCATATTTTGGCAATGTTTTAATCTTGTTTTCATAATCCTTGCGGTCAATAAATATACCGGCATAGAAATCGAGCTGATGAAGATTGGGAGTGAATGCGCCGCCGGTATCGGCAAGGACACCGATTCGCATTTTTTTTCTGTCGTCCCCGGCTGTCTTGTATGACATTCCGATCAGTTTCCCAAGACCAAGGTTGTAAACGTCGCCCGCAATTGCCGCGTACGGGAAGATGGAAATCTGGGAATCTATTGACATCCCGTATCCCCTTGGCTGTTTTACTTCTTTAAAATACCAGTAGCGTTTTTGATGCCATTGGTTTTTGATTTCCGGATCCCAGGAAATGCCATTGTTGCGGTTTACATTATAGTATTTTTTCGTTCCATCGGGGAATGCCACGCATATGGAACCTTCCAGTAATGCTTCTTCCAATCCCTTCCGAGTGAGCCAGACCAGGGGCGTGGCGCCGCCGTTGTCATAGACACCGGAAATAGCCTGTTGTTTTGTATACTTAAACCTGGACAGTTTTTTGCCTGTTTTTTTTATTTCTTCAGGAGATAAATTGAGCTCATCATGGGGCAGGCTGTAAAGGGCATATTTAAAAACCGGACTTTTTGTCCCTTGGCCCTTAATTGTAAATATCGCGTATTTGGTGATTCTGATTTTATCCCTGGATTTTTTACCGTTAAATGGATACCAGCGTATCATTCGGAAGTGTTTTTCCAGGAATTCCGGATTCCTGATTCTTAATCTGCGGCCGTTTGAAATATCCTCATCTAATGCCTGTTTGATAAAATCTAATGTGGATTCGACATCTAAAAGGGTTACACCGAGTCTGGAGAGAATTCCGGGTTTTGCTGCGATATTGTCCGTTGTCGCGTGTTTTTCAAAATAGGAGAGTATTTCATCCGCCTGGTCTCTAACAGCATACGGATTAACCAGGATGTCGATGTCTTGAACGAGGGATGGCTTAAAATATCTATTCACTTCTATTGTTCCGGCAGTCCGGCCGAACTCATCGATCAATATTTCGTCTTGATCGGATGTAAATCCGGTGACGCAAAAACAAATGATAAATATGGCTGGTATGGTAACGAATAACTTTATCATCATCTATGTATCAGAAAACGAACCACGGAATATTGACGGTTCCGTAAAAAGTCCAACTTCTGCGTTGTGCTGCATTTCGCAATCATTCAACGTACTATAAGTACGCTTCATGATTACGAAATTTGCACGCCTTGAATTTGAATTTTTTACGAAACCGTTACATTCGGACTTTTTACGAGACCATCAATATCAGATAACAAAATAAAAGTCCTGAATACCTGTATGTCGGGAAAAACAGAAAATCCCTTTTTCCAATATTCCATCATTACATGTTTACTCACATTTTCTCCTCATTGGCACTTTTACTGAAATATTTTTTGAAAAAATTTTTAAAATAGTGTCACAATTCCTAAGATAAGGCAAGACCGCATCGATCTTTCTTTATCTTTGGCGGGCTCTTTTAGGTTGACACCATATGGTCGATTTTCTATATTTATCCGGGTATTTATTTCATCAAATAAAACTTGGTCCTTTGGGCCAGGTCAGAGATAAATGGCTCTGCCATAAGAAATAATACAAAGTGACTAAAGTGC
>JAUVGT010000254.1 GCA_030593645.1 Deltaproteobacteria bacterium | reverse complement strand
CAGGATTCATTAACTTTAGGCATTTTAGTCACTTTAGCGCACTTTAGGCACTTGTTAAATCCCCTTAGAGGGGTGATCCACCGCCGCTAAAGCTATGGCGGACAAGTCAAAGCCGGGCCCTTTGGACCCGGATTTTTACTTACTATTCTGAAACAGAATCACGTTTTTATGATATAAAAAATGAGGATGACCGATGCCGATATATGAATTTTTTTGTGAGGATTGTAATACCATTTTTAATTTCTTTTCAAAAACAATTAACACCAAAAAGAAACCGAAATGCCCGAAATGTAAGATAAAAACGCTATCACGGCTGTTGTCGACTTTTGCCTTTACCGGAAAGGCCAGGGAAGATGATGAAATGGATAATAGTCATTTTGATGAAAGCAAAATGGAACAGGCGATGAATATGCTCGCGGGAGAAGCGGAAAAAATAAACGAGGATGACCCGCGCCAGGCCGCAAACCTGATGCGTAAATTAACCGACATGTCAGGGATGCAATTGGGTGATAATATGGAAGAAGCTCTCAGCAGGATGGAAAAGGGCGAAGATCCGGAAAAAATTGAAGCTGAAATGGGTGATCTTCTCGAAGGTGAAGATCCCTTCATCTTTTCTGAAAAAAAGGGCGCGCTCCGTTCAAAAAGGAGAGAGGCGCCCGGAAGAGATGAAACCCTGTATGATTTATAAAATCCAGGTGAAATAAGTTTCAGTCCGTGATATACTAATTAAATGTGCATATTTGATTGCACTGAATTGACAAGTGATGTTTTGATACTTAGTTTTCAAACAGTTTGAAACAAGAAAATTCCGCCCGCGAAAACCGGCAGATTGAATAGAATAATAAGGAGGATATCTATGGTTGAGATTACTGAATCGGCTACGAAACAGATCGCCGAGTATTTTAAAGGAAAAGAGGCTACACCGATCAGGATTTTTTTAAACGAGGGCGGCTGAGGCGGCCCATCTCTCGCAATGGCTCTGGATGAGCCTAAAGATACTGACGATGTCATTAAGGTCGACGGTTACACTTATGTGGTAGATAAAGATTTCATTGAAAAAGCCCAGCCTGTAAAAGTGGATTTCAGTGAATACGGCTTCAAACTCACCAGCAGTCTTGCATTTGATGCAAAGTGCGGAAGCTGCAGTACGACAGGAAGCTGCTGCGATTAATAGCATTATTTTGAAAAGGACAATATTTTGATTGGATATTGTCCTTTTTTTTATGGAGTTGGCTGATCCTGATCCTGAATTCCAATTTTATTGAACCACAGGTTTGTCAATTAGACAAGATAACTGTTATCCGGCAATGAGGAGGAACACTATGATGGATGTCATGGAAGCAATCCGGGAGAGAAGAAGCATACGAAAATATGAAGACAGGAATATCCCCGAAGACGTTTTAAGTCACATACTTGAGTCGGTCCGGTGGTCGCCTTCCTGGGCAAATACACAATGCTGGGACATTATTGTGGTCACTGACAATAAAGTGAAGGAAGACCTCCAGGGCAGTCTTCCTCCCAAGGGAAATCCCGCGTTTAAAGCGATTGTCGCGGCACCTGTGCTCCTGGTAATATGCGGTAAACTTAATACATCAGGATTTTATAAAGATATTGTTACGACCAAGTTCGGCGACTGGTTTATGTTTGATCTTGGTATTGCGGCGCAGAATATATGCCTTGCGGCTCAAAGCTATGGTCTGGGGACGGTGATTGTCGGGTTGTTCGATCATGACAAGGCCAAAAAGGTTCTGAATGTGCCGGAAGATCACGAGCTTGTCGCAATGATACCCATGGGGTATCCGGCTAAGAAATCTTCAGCTCCCAAACGAAGGGAAGTAGAAGAGTACACGCATGATAATAAATTCTGATGAAAAATTATGATCCGAAAATGCATACGGCAGAACATGTCCTCAATCAGACAATGGTCAGGATGTTCAATTGTGACCGATGCTTCAGCGCGCATATAAATAAAAAAAAATCAAAGTGTGACTATCATTTTGACCGATCTTTATCCGATGATGAAATTCGTGAAATTGAATCCCGTATCAATAAGATCATCAAAGAAGATCTGCCGGTAACCGAGGAGTTCATTTCCCGGGAAGACGCAATGAGTGCATATAACTTGAAACGTCTCCCGGAAAATGCCGGTGACA
The DNA here is from genome assembly GCA_030593645.1 of Deltaproteobacteria bacterium. Classification (GTDB taxonomy): domain Bacteria; phylum Desulfobacterota; class Desulfobacteria; order Desulfobacterales; family JAUVGT01; genus JAUVGT01. The sequence continues at coordinate 5,190 of JAUVGT010000254.1, read as the reverse complement.
AGATTCGTATCGTGAAGGTGGGCAGCTATGATGCCTGTCCCTGCATCGGACCCCATATTTCTACAACCGCGGACATCGAACAGTTTCATATTGTATCCAGCAGTTATCATGATGGTGTGTTAAGAATCAGGTTTAAGCTTTCGATATGAATCCGGATTGATCTTTCCTATGGGTTATGCTCCTGTTTGGTATTCGTTTTTCCTGCATATACCAGAAACCCGGTTTAAATCTTCGATCTTCACTGACATTCTCGTTCAGTTTATTCAGTCTTTTTTTACAGTAATCAAGTTCAAATTTTGATAATGTTATTTTTTTTTCATCAAGGTAGTCACTGTAACGAAAAAAGGCCCTTAAAAGTTTATTGTTATTTTTTTTTGATTCCTGCAAAAACAGTTCAAAGGTCAGGAGCCTTTCCAACTCCGCGGTCAATTCGACCAGCTGCAAACCTTCAGCTTCAGCGAGGTTATTTTTTTTAATTTCTTTAACCACTCCTTTTTCATTGAACGCGATCATTTTACCGGAATTGTCTTTCCGTTTTTTTACACCCATCAGGGTCCATTCCCTGTCAATTGTCGCAAAACCGTGTTCAAGCCATAATCCGGCATTGTCCAGGACCAGACCATACCTTTTGTTCCTGGCTTTTCTCATGACCCTTCCCACCATTTGCAGATACAATGAAAGCGATTTGGTTGGCCGGGCAAGCTGGACCGCTTCACATTCAGGGAAATCAAATCCTTCTGTTACAATTTCAACGTTACTGATGACTTTAATATCTCCGTTTTTAAACGTCTTAATCAAATCGTTTCTCTGTTGAGGCGGGGTGTTGGCATCGATATGGACAGAGCTTATTCCAGCTTTTGAATACTCTTTCGCTATATTTTTACTGTGTTCCACATCAACCGCGAAAACAATCATGGATTTATTTAAAGCGTGCATTTTGTATGAATCAAGGAGTTTAACCATCAGTTCATTATCCAGCATCACACTGCTCAGCATTTTTCTGACATAATCTCCACGCTGTTTTTTAACACCCTTCAGATTCGGGTTGGATCCGATAAAATATTTAAGATCCGATATATAACCTTGCACGATAAAATCTTTGACCTGCATGGAAGGGATCAAGATGTCAAATAAATCATCAAAACCGGACCCGTTAAGCCGGACAGGTGTGGCTGTTACTCCCAGGAATTTCGCGTCCGGATAAATATTCCATAGTTTTCTGTATGTTTTTGCTTTTGCGTGATGGCACTCATCGATAATAATCAGGTTCGCGTGCGGGTGTTTTCGTTTGTTTAATGTCTGAATCGATGCGACCTGAACTATTTTTGAATAATCGGATTTTTCACCGGATATGATCAGCCCTGTGTCAATATTTTTTGAGTTCAGTTTTTTGGTTATCTGTTCGATTAATTCTTTCCGGTGGGCGACGATCAGTATTTTCCGGTCCCTGTCATGACCCATTTTCACAATTTCACTGAACAGAACCGTCTTCCCGGTTCCCGTGGGCATTTGAAAGAGAACACTTCGGGTGCCTTTTCGCCATTCATCAAAGATCCTGGTTATTCCCTCTTTCTGGTATGGCCGTAAGGTTTCTACCATTTTAGCAGCTTTATTCACTTTATTCTTTAATTGAAATATTACCCATGTTGTCGATCAGAAGTTTACTGTGTGGAAAATCTTTTCTGCTTAAATTCTTCATCAGCTTTGCCGCACCATTCTTTGAATCCGGTACGGGTATACCCGGGGGCTGCTGTTTGAAGGAATAGATTCTGCCATGATTAAAATTTCCATTCATATCCATATGGACCTCCAGAATCGGAGCAAGTCCCTTTTCCTTTTTTATCGATATGATACCGTATGTGCAGAAATTTCCGAGTGAGTAGGCAATTAATTTGCCATTATATAATTCAATCGCTCGTGGTACATGCGGACCGTGACCAATAACCAGGTCGGCACCGCTGTCTATTACCGCATGTGAAAATTGGACTACATTTCCACGATGCTCGCTGCCCAGGTATTCTTCTTCGTTTTTTGTGTGCAGCGCACTGTATCCTTCCGCACCACCATGAAATGAGACGATCAGAAGATCATACATTTTTGAATATTTATGAACACTTTTTTTCGCTTCCGGAATTTCACGGAGGTTATGGCCGTTTTTATTGGTTGAGAAAGCGATGAGCCCGATGCTTTTCCCCTTGATCATAATACTCCCGATATCACCAATCGGACCGGAATGCTCGATATTCAATGAGTCCAGTGCTTTCATCGTGCTGGCGATGCCGGCCAAATCAAAATCCCAGGCATGATTGTTTGCGATACTCATCATATTGAAATGGGCTTCTTTCAGGTTTACAGCGCATGAAGTCGGGCAGCGGAAGGCCCACATATTCGGTAAATTTATATTTTTTGCGCATTTACCGCCATCTGCCAGTACCTGTTCGATGTTTCCAAAAACCACATCTCCACGTTCAAAAATATGTTTTACATGCATAAACAATTCCTTCCCGCCGTCCGGCGGAAGGATTTCATATTTATCAGGGAAATCGGTTCCCATCATAATATCTCCGACACCGATAAAGGAGATCAATGGATTGGGTTCCGCGGCATGTGAACCGATGGATAAAGCCAGGGCAAGAGCAAGAAAGAGCCATTTTTTCATATGTTTAGATCCTTTGTTTAAATTTTTTTTGTATTATATATAATAATCAGGAAATTATCAACTTCCAGATTCTTTGAGAAAAATAATGCAGTATCTAATGATGGTCTCGTAAAAAGTCCGAATGAGACGGTTTCGTAAAAAGTTCAAATTCAAGGCGCGCAAATTTCGTAATCATGAAGCGTACTTATAGTACGTTGAATGATTGCGAAACGCAGCACAACGCAGAAGTTGGACTTTTTACGAGACCGTCATCTAATAAGCATTGAAATATGAAATCCGGATCACTAATTACATCAGGCCAAACCGATATAGTATATTGGCAAATTCAAAATATTTGTTGAGCGATACATATATTATGCTATAATGGGCCACCTGTAAAAGACTTGTATGATTACAGTAATATAATACTCACTTGAGCCGGCATGAAATTTGTTTGAGTCAAGGACTTCAGGAGGAAACAATATAAATGATCACAACTTTTCTGACCAAAATTTTCGGTAGTAAAAATGAACGGGATCTGAAAAAAATGATACCCCTGGTTGAGCAGATCAATGCGCTGGAACCGGAAATCAAGGCTAAAACAGATGAACAGCTTCGTGAACAAACCGATTTGTTTAAAACGCGGCTTAAAAACGGTGAGTCTATTGATGATATACTTCCGGAAGCATTTGCGGTTGTCAGGGAAGCATCCATCCGTGTTCTTGAAATGAGACATTTCGATGTGCAGCTCATCGGCGGAATTGTTCTGCACCAGGGAAAGATTGCCGAAATGAAGACCGGTGAGGGTAAGACACTGGTGGCCACCCTTCCTGCGTATTTAAACGCGCTTACCGGTAAAGGTGTTCACATCATAACTGTCAATGACTATCTTGCCTCACGTGATACAGAGTGGATGGGGAAAATATATAACTTTCTGGGTCTTTCCATGGGGACAATTGTACATGGATTGAGTGATGAAGAGCGTAAAGTGGCTTATGGCTCGGATATTACATATGGTACCAATAATGAGTTCGGTTTTGACTATTTAAGAGACAATATGAAATTTGAAAAGTCACAGCTGGTTCAGGGCGAACTCAATTTTTCCATAGTGGATGAAGTGGACAGTATTTTAGTTGACGAGGCCAGAACTCCCCTGATTATTTCAGGACCTGCTGAAAAGTCAACCGGTCTGTATTACAAGGTTAATGAGATGATCCCACGGTTTAAGAAAGAAACGCATTACACGATCGATGAAAAAGCGCGAAATTCAGTACTCACCGAAGATGGGGTGGCGGCCGCGGAAAATATGCTTCATGTCGATAATTTATATGATCAGGCGAATATTGAAATATTGCATCATATCAACCAGGCATTAAAAGCCTATACACTTTTCAAGCGGGATGTTGACTATATTGTAAAGAACGGCGAAGTCATCATTGTCGATGAATTCACGGGCCGTTTAATGCCCGGACGCCGTTACAGTGAAGGATTGCACCAGGCCCTGGAAGCGAAAGAGAATGTGAAAATTGAAAATGAGAATCAGACACTCGCCACAATCACATTCCAGAATTATTTCAGAATGTACGACAAACTTGCCGGTATGACCGGTACGGCAGATACGGAAGCCGCTGAATTTAAGAAAATATACGAACTTGATGTCATGGTTGTTCCGACAAATCAATCCATGATCCGAAGGGACTTTCCGGATGCGATTTATAAGACCCGAAAAGAGAAATTTGAAGCGGTGATGGATGAAATCGTTGAGCTGAATGAAAAAGGACAACCGGTTCTGGTGGGTACGATTTCCATCGACATTTCAGAAGACTTAAGCAAAAAACTAAAAAAAAGAGGAATTAAACATACGGTACTGAACGCAAAGAACCATGAAGGGGAAGCTGAAATTATCGCAATGGCCGGTCAAAAAGACTCCGTAACAATTTCAACCAATATGGCGGGCCGAGGTACGGACATTGTATTGGGAGAGGGTGTGACCGACCTGGGAGGACTTCAAATCATCGGAACGGAAAGGCATGAGAGCAGACGTATCGATAATCAGCTCAGGGGGCGCTCGGGCCGCCAGGGTGATCCTGGATCATCACGCTTTTACCTTGCCCTTGAAGATGATCTCCTGCGGATATTCGGAGGGGAGCGTATCACAGGCATCATGAACAGGCTTGGAATGGAAGACGGCCAGCCGATTGAACACAACCTTATCAGTAAAGCGATTGAGAACGCCCAGGCAAAGGTGGAGGCGCACAACTTCGATATTCGTAAACATCTTATCGAGTATGACGATGTGATGAACCAGCAGCGTGAAGTGATATATAAACAGCGTCGAAAGGCGCTGACCGGTGAAAATCTCAAACCCTCTATTGAGGACATGATCAGTGTAAAGGCTGAAATAATTGCCGATACTTATGCTGATGAACGTGCCCTGCCCGAAGACTGGGACCTGAAAGGACTTGACGACGCGATCTTCAAACAGTTTAATTTTCACCTTAAATCCTTGAACCCGGATACGCTGGACGGCCTGAACAGTGACGGTCTTGCCC
>JAUVGT010000380.1 GCA_030593645.1 Deltaproteobacteria bacterium | reverse complement strand
GCTAAAGTGCACTAAAGTTCCGTCGCCGCTAAAGCTATGCGGACAGTTCCCACCGTCGCCAAGGCTAAGGTGGACAAGCCGGAGTCGCTATAAGCTCCATCTTTTAAATAAAAACAGACAGGATTCATTAACTTTAGGCATCTGAGTCACTTTAGCGCACTTTAGGCACTTGTTAAATCCCCTTAGAGGGGTGATCCACCGCCGCTAAAGCTATGGCGGACAAGTCAAAGCCAGGCCCTTTGGACCCGGATTTTTACTTTGAAAGAATTTATAAATTGATGGTCTCGTAAAAAGTCCGAATGAGACGGTTTCGTAAAGAGTTCAAATTCAAGGCGTGCAAATTTCGTAATCATGAAGCGTACTTATCGGACCTGCCCTGTTAAATCTGTATTTTTTATTTAACCGGGGCATTGAATGATTGCGAAATGCAGCAAACCCAGAAGTTGGACTTTTTACGAAACCGTCAATTCTTACTTTTTCGGATCATCATCCTTAAGCAAATCATCCGCTTTATCGGTTTCTTTTTCAGGCTCTGCTTCGGTTTTCACCTCTTCAACCACGGGTATATCTTGTTCCTTTAATATCATCTCTTTATCATCAAAAAAAAGTTCCGCTGACGGTTTATCTTTTGTCTGATACAGCTCAATGATAGATTCGGCCATTTTTTCTGCGTATTCACCGAACGGGTACAAATTGTTTGTGCAAATAGCTGTAATAATCTCGTCTTTGCCTTCTTTGATTGCCGCTTGAATGACTTTTTGATCATACGTTTCTTCATAGAGCGCTGACATGACATCTTTATCCAGCTCCGCGAACTCTCTGATGATCATCTTCTTTTCTTTATCATCCCTTAAAATTATATACTTCTGTTTCATTTAACAGGCCTCCATATACTCAATATTATGTCATTAATTATAAAAATCATCACTGAACCTCTTACCAAAGCACCGGCAAGATGCATCTCTATCCAACCCTGAAGCGGACTTAATGGAACAGTGATGACATCATTTCGTCTCCGAAACCATATATGACGGTTTCGTAAAAAGTCCAACTTCTGCGTTGTGCTGCATTTCGCAATCATTCAACGTACTATAAATACGCTTCATGATTACGAAATTTGCACGCCTTGAATTTGAACTTTTTACGAAACCGTCTATTTCGGACTTTTTATGAGACCATCATATACAACAAGTCGTGTCAATACACAATGATATTTTATTGTAAATAAATATTGACCTCAATATTATCAAATGATAAATAAAAGGATTCTATAAATGGAGGGATGGCTGAGTGGTTGAAAGCGGCGGTCTTGAAAACCGTTGAGGGTAACACCTCCGTGGGTTCGAATCCTACTCCCTCCGCCAATATGTAAAAACGATTTGGGAGAGATGGCCGAGCTGGCTGAAGGCGCTCGCCTGCTAAGCGAGTGTGGGGCGAAAGTTCCACCGAGGGTTCGAATCCCTCTCTCTCCGCCATTTTTATCTGCCGCCCGGTTCTTTGAACCGGGTTTTTTATTTCCTGTAAAAAAATGCGCGATATCGCCTTTCTGTCTACCAGTGTCTTTTTGAATGTGTTCATCCCCCGGGTATAACCATTTCAATCGCATCCACCGGACATTCGATGGCGCAAAATCTGCAGGCGATGCATTTCTTTTCATTCTCAAGAACCGGATATGCTCTTTTGTCTTTAGTGTCTTTTGTAAAAGTCCATCCAATACAATCCACCGGGCAGGAATCAATGCATATGGTACAGGACATACAATTTTTCCTGATAATTCGCGGCTTTTCCCAATACTTTTTAAAACGGATTCTTTTGCATATATTTTTTTGATTGTCTAAAACGGATTCTTGAGGGCACACCTTTCCGCAGGCATCACAATCAATACACAAATCGCTCTTAATCGTATGGACCTTACCGCGTTTTCCCTCAATGGCTTCCATCGGACAAACCATCTTGCAGATACCGCACCCGATACATTTATCTGTGATTGAATAAGGCATAAGCTGATCCTGGGCAATCGCATACGCGATTGAGTTTTGAGTTAATGGTTTTTAGTTTTAAGTTGAAGGAATATATAATCGTTTTTATCCGTTAATTCATAACTCAAAACTTGATGATTTCGTAAAAAGTCCGAATTAGACGGTTTCGTAAAAAGTTCAAAGTCAAGGCGTGCAAATTTCGTAATCATGAAGCGTACTTATAGTACGTTGAATGATTGCGAAATGCAGCACAACGCAGAAGTTGGACTTTTTACGAAACCGTCAAAACTTAACACTCAACATCAGGGGATATCAAGCCGCTGAATCGCTGAAGGCATCGGCTTCCCGGTTCGGCGATCCCATTCAAACTCCTCCCAGTAACCCGCCATCATTTTTTCAATTTCGACGGTTCTGCCCTTATTGGCCCCGGCTTCAAGCGGAGGTCGTCCAATGGCCCTGTCGCTGCATTGAAACGCCTTCGGTTCAATGCCATGCCTGATGTTAAACATCTGTTTCAGCGTCTGTATTCGTTCACCGATTTCCATGTAATCTTCAGGCGTCTTGTTCCAGCCGGTAGCGGCATTCAGCCATTCAAATACGGGAAGCCGTTCCGCTCCCAAAAATGCCCCAAAAAGACATGTCCCGGTACCATTTAGCACATTCATATATTTACTGCACGCAGCACCGGATATGGTTTTCTCTTTGTCCATTACAAATTTAGTGTTTTTCGAATACATGATATCAGCCTTTGGAAGACTTTTAACTTTTTTCCAGAGCTGATACATCTCATAATAAAGCTGGGACCCCACGGTATGTCTTCCAGGAGCCGCTTCCACGCTATTGTGAAGAGCAAACCCCGGATCATACCTGCTGTCATGCATACCCAGTTCCTGACCCCCTGCGTGTACCGAATAATTTAAGGAATGATGCCCGATTTTTTTCGCGGCTATTTTTGATCCATCCGCAAGCAGGTCTCCGATTCCTTCACGCGCGATCATTTTTCCAATCAGTGCTTTGATGGCTTTCGCATTTCCCCATGTCAGCTCGAGTCCGTCCGTATCTTTTTTTGTGATCAGCCCTTTTTCATAACACTCCAGGGCAAAAGCGACTGTTCCGCCGGCTGATATGGAGTCCATCCCGGCCCTGTTTAAAATATCGTTCAGATCGAATATACTGTCAGGATCATTATTCATTAAAAGTCCGCCCAATGACATGACGGTTTCATATTCCGGTTTGTGGGTTTCTTTCACATTACCTTTTCCGGAACAAATTCCGCCGCAGCCCAGAGGACAGGAATAGCAGTGATATTTCACAAACACAGAATCCGAGAATGCATCAGGACTTAAGGCCGCCGATTTATCAAGACCAAAATCTTCATTTGTTCCCTTCCAGTTCTTGATCGGTGTATCTCCCATTTCGACGGATATCTGGTTCATACTTGAAGTCCCCCACTTATCAAGCAGGGAGATATACAGCTTCCCATCTGTAATCATCTGGGCAGGTAAAATCCTCAGCAGGGATCCCATACGTGCGGACATGATCCCGGCAAGAAGAGGGGGGCTCTCTTTTACAGCATCATTGCATTTCCGGCTCAGTTTTTTAACCATTTGGAGGTCATGCGGTTTAATACGTTTGGCCCCTCCAAGCACTACCGCCTTCAGTCTTTTTGAACCCATGACTGCACCAAGACCTGACCGGGCAGCCATTCTTCCCAGGTCATTGGATATTCCTGAAATCAGGGAACGTTTTTCCCCGGCCGGACCGATACATGCCACATGCGCCCTTTTTAACCCGGCCTTTCTGATCAGCCGTTTTTCAGTTTCGACAGCATCCATACCCCATAATTCAGATGCATCCCGCAACTCCGGTTTTGATTTATTCATAAAAAAATATACCGGCTTCCGGCTGATACCGGTAAACAGAATTCCGTCATATCCGCACCGTTTTATTGCCGGTGATAAATTCCCGCCGCAATTTGAATCTCCCCAGCCACCTGTCAGGGGAGATTTACCTGCAGCCATCCAGCGCCCTGTAAAAAGACTGCCCGTGCCGGTTAAAAGACCGGACATAAAACCCAGAATATTATCAGGCCCCAGCGGATCAGCATCAGTCGGAATTCGATCATACAAAAGATATGCGGCCAGCCCGATTCCAGATAAATATTTTTCATAGATTCTATCCGGAACCATCTCTTCATGAAATTGACCGGTTCCAAGATTCACAAACAAAACTTTGCCCATATATCCCTTACCCATGGCACCTCCGTACTAAATCGCGAAAGCGATTTCACCTGCCCCTTGAATATGTCGGCAGAGCCAGATTTATATTATTTAATTCAATATGGACCGTCTGACTGTCGGACACCTTCACCGGCACCTGCCAGGCAACCTTGCAGCCGTTTATCATTGAAGGGAATGTCACAACAATATAATAGTGACCTGTCGAAACACCTGAAAATTTAAAGGTTCCGTCGGGGGTTGTCAGTGTTTCTGCGACAAGATATCCCGGATCAGCTGTTTTTCCCCTAAATTTTTTAAAAAATTCGATGTGCGAACTGATAATCAGATCAACCTTTTTGCCTTTTTTCATGGTCTTATCAATTGTTACATCAGGAACCTTAAATTTACCGTTAACCAGCAGCACCCTGATCCAGTCACCAAAAACGGTTTTTCCGTTTTCAAGCGACAGTTTGATTACCCCTTCAACGGTTCCCTGGCTTGAAA
>JAUVGT010000269.1 GCA_030593645.1 Deltaproteobacteria bacterium | reverse complement strand
ACGACAACCCACATCGGCATAGTAGATGGCTCCGTCAACCTGATATTGTTCGGCGCAGATCTTGATGCTGTTCAAAGCCCGGTCATCCAGCGGACCGTACATTCGCATCTCCGGGATCATGTAGGATTTTAAGGCCACGCTTTTCAGACTGCCGCCCAGGGACATCAGCGTATTGTAGGGGATAATCAGGGTCTGGTCAAAGGGAACGTGTGTATAGCGGGTCTGAAAGGCTTTGATATCTTCGCCGGATTCCATGGCATCCACTTCAGCCTCGGTGGTCTGCTGAAATACTTCATCCGGAAAGGTTACCGATGTCAAGGGCTCTCCATCCAGGTCTTTGAAACGATTAAAGTTTTCACCGGAAAAAAAGCCGATCACGGTAAACGGCATGGACCAGAGAGTGATATGGATATCTCCGGGTTCCTGATCCAGAATGTTCAGTTTTTGAGCCATTCTTTCAGGAATAAGAACAGCATGCCGGTCTTCAGGCAAAAACCACCGGCCGCGGGTGATGTATTTCGTAAGTCCGCTGATATCGGCTTCCTGGGGGGACAAGCCGATCAAGCCGTCGGCTTCAAGCCGGCTGTTTTGGGACGCCACAGGCACTTTGATGGTCCGGGTCCGCTCTTCGGTTTCAAGCCATGCTCTTGGAGCGGCTGACATTTCTGAAGACATGGTGTTTTGGATCGTATTAAACGCCTGTTCGGGTAAGCTTTTCCAGTTCAGTTGCTTGAGCAGAAGGCCATTATAGGAGGCGTTGTCATTGTATAATAATTTAGAATGCTGGCGAATGGTTTTCACTGTGGTAAAGCTCATGAGAGTGAACGTGAGGATGATCAGGGTCGTACAGGTCAAGATGGTCCGTATTTTTCGACGGCGCAGATTGGAAATTCCCATAAAAAATGAGGCGGAGAATGCCTTTAGAAGGCTGATTTCTCCATCGTCCCCTTTTTTTCCAAGTTTTTGAAGATGCTTCATTTCTTCTTCAAACCGGTTGAAAATTATCCAGGTGACCATGGCAGACAGTCCAATGATAAAGAAAGCCAGTATGATTACTACAGGGCTGTAAGCCAGTTCAAAGGCAGGATGGACATTGTATATCAAGGTGATAAGCAGAAGCAGGATGATCAGAAATGCTGAAATTCTTTTATAAATATTTCTATAGGCAAAAAGAAATCGTTCCAGGCAGAATGCGAAAGGAACAAAAAGCATAATATAAAACAGTACCCCGTAAAGAACATCCTTTTGGTTTTTTTCAACATGGTCGTACACTCGTCCGGCCAGGGCCAGTGACGTTGCGGCTGATTCAAAAAATTTATCATAGGTTTTATTTTTGTAAAAAAGGTCCGCATTTTCAAGGGCTTTGTTGCCTTCCTGTTTTAAGTCCCTGATTTTTTGATTATTGATACCTTTTTGTTCAAGGTTGTGGATCCGCGGGTTCAACAGCGTCCACATGTCCCTGGCTGCCAGATAGGGTGTCGGAGCAATGATCGGGTTGGTATCAATTTTGTATCCGGTTCCGGATGGATGTCCTTTGTCCGCATGGGTAAGGATCATCTTTTTTGTCAGTAGCGTATCGGAAAGGGTTAGTTTTATGTGTGTTCCCGGCTGCAGGAACAGTGAACAAAGCACTGAAGACCGTGTGTCAATCCTGCTCCACCAGTATCTCAGCGGCGGTGCATTTGTCCGGGCATCAAAGAGCTGAATTTTTGTCATGTAATTAAAGGTCCGGGGTTCCAGAATATTTATCAGGGTGGTCTGCTTACAGGAGAACATAACCAAATCTGTTTGCATCGATTTTTGGGTCACTTTAACTCGATACCGTGCCTTGGTGGTTCTTTTTTTATCCACAGCCCAGATGGTTTCTCCTGAAGAATGGTCAAACTTATAAGCTTCGATGATGACTTTATGGAGAGAGTGTTTTTTATTGGCCACTCCCTTGATCAGGAATTCGCCGGATTCGTCTGTTATGGAACGGTAAATACCGGGTCCCTGAAAGGTTAGAACCATGCTTCCCGGTGCAGGGGCTTCAGGAAACAGCTCACCGTGCCGGATAAAACTGGCCCGGGCTTTTACGGTCGAGAATCCATTTCTTGGCAGTTTGCGTTTGGTCAACTTTTCAGCGGCGCACAGCCTGCCGATCAGGTTTGAGATAAACCGGCTTTGCTGTATTGCATTTTCAATATTTACCCGATCGAGTGTATCCTGTGGTGTTCCCCATAAGCTTCTGGCATCATTGGTCGTGACAAATGTAATGCCAAGAAGACCGGCCAGGGAACTGACTTCACCTCCCAAAGGCGGTGCGTCTTTAAAATAACTTTCCCAGGATCGGTGAAGTGAGGGCCTTAAGGTATCCAGGAAAATATTTGGACCATCTCGTTTTCGGGCGATGGCTTTACTGCTTTTTGTCAGGACCTTATCAAGGGTAGTATATGGAGAATACCGTTTAATGTTGGATTTTAATGGATATAGCCATCCTCGTGAAAATGCACCGAATCCGTCACCATGGCTGGAGAGGTGAAGGGAGATTACCGTTTGTATTTCTTTATCCTGAATTATACTTCTGAGTTTCCAGGCACTTTTGATATGCCGGTACTTACGCCTGAGATCATCAAGTCTATTCTTTGTCTGGGCCAGGCAAAGAGGCAGAAGATTTTGTATCAAAAGGTTTTCATTCGGGGTAGTAGCCGCCAGATCTTTTTTTGAATTCAGGCTTTTTAGGGCCATTCGTTTCTCGGCCAGAAGTTTGATCTGTCCGTAATCCGTTTTTTCTTCCAGTCTGAGCTGCATCAGTATTTTACTGAGATGGTCGATTTTTGCTTTTATGACATCAGACAGGTATGTCCGTACTATTTTAAGTTCTTCCGGGGTTATGGAGTCCCCATTTGTATAACGGGTCAGGATCTTTTGGCCTGATTCATAGTTTTTGATTTCTTCTTTTAAGTGCTTTTGGCTTTTTCTAAAGGATCTTGACCTTTCATCAATGGCCCATATCATTTCTCTCATCCCATGCAGGGAGTTGGCGTGACCTGAAGTGGCAAGCAGCAGGACCGGTCTTTTGGGAGGGTTGGTTTTCAAAAACCTTGCCAGGTCAAGCAGTGTGGCCACAGAACATGCCTGATCCGCACCCGGGGAATCTCCGGCAACAAATTCACTGGTATCGTAGAACCCTTCAACAATAATCAATTCATCTTCCAGTTTGGCGTCGGTTCCGGGAATTAAACAATATATATTTTTTGTTTCAGCCTGAACCCATTTTAAATCAGATATGATACGTACCCGGACAGGAGAGTCTGCCGGTAACTGTTTAAATCGGCCAAAAATTCGGGCAGCCTGGTCCGCGGTATAAACAAACCGGGGAAAAACCACCGGCGTCAGTTCAGTTTTATCATGAAATAGAAATTTGGTTGAATTTGGGCGCTGAATGTAAATCAGGGCTTTGGCGCCCAGGGTCAATGCGTTGATCCAGTTTTTTCCGGAATCGAGTTCCATTAAAACAATGGAATCCCTAACAGATTTGTTGTTAAACGCTTCCAGACGGCCGGGTCCCACATATATTACATGTCCTGTAAGCCCTTGCCCGTTGATAGTATCCGGTGATATGGCATTTGAGATGAATGGGTGTAAATCATAGGATTGACCGGTATCCAAAAGCGTAATCCTGCTGAGGGTTTTACGGCGCACCGGAAGAGAAAAGGTCTGGGTGCCAACAGTGTCTGATCCTGTGGCCTGAAATTCAGACAGGATAAACCGGGCCGTTTGCAGTTCACCCGGACTGCCGGACAGCCTGGTTTTAAAATGCGACAGCCTATCCATGACCTTGGGAAAATACAGACTATGGCCATCATTGGCGGGCACTTGATCACAGTATCCGGCAGGGACCGGAAACAGGCTTAAAATACAGGCGGCAAACAGGATCATGGTTTGTTTTATGAAAGTGCTTCTATACCATAGATAGATCAAGTTATTTCGTTCCTCGGGTTTCGCCAATCTGGCCGATGGAGATGGAAAGTTCATCCCTGTTTTCTATTTTTTCAATGCGGCCGTCACTGATCCAGACTACCCGGTCCGAGACATTAAGCATTTTAAGGTCGTGGGTGGCGGAAATGATGGTAACCTTTTTTTCCTGGCTGAGTACTTTTAAAAGGGAAATGATTTCTTCGCCGGTGGATAAATCCAGATTGCCGGTCGGTTCATCGGCCAGGATGATGGAAGGATCATTGGCAAGGGCTCTCGCCACAGCCACACGCTGCTGCTGCCCGCCTGAGAGTTCAAACGGTTTATGCTGGAATCGCTTTTTTAATCCCACAAGATCCAGAAGCTCCATGCCCTTTTCCCGGGCTTCGTCATCATTGATTCCGCCAAAAACCATGGGAAGGGTCACATTTTCAAGGGCTGTCATGACCTGAATAATATTGAACGTTTGAAAGATGTATCCGATTTTTCGGCAGCGCAGCCATGCCAGCTCATAGGCATCCAGCTGGGAAATGTCCACTTCATCAATAAAGATCGCACCTGTGGTGGGTTTATCAAGTCCCCCGATCATGTTGAAAAGAGTGGTCTTGCCTGATCCGGAAGGTCCCATGATGGAAATATATTCTCCCATGCCGATTTCAAGATCGATTCCTTTAAGTACCTGGATGGTGGATTTTCCCATGGGAAAGTTTTTGGTCACCCGGGAAACACGAACAATATTGATATGATTCTCCATATGGTTTTGCCGATCGGTTTGAAGATCAGTCCTTTCCTCTCATGGCTTGAACCGGCTGCATTTTGGCTGCCACCAGTGCCGGATATAATACGCCCAGGATACTTAAAAAACATCCCAATGCAATGGCGGTTGCCAGAGTCAATGCTATATCCGGTAAGTTTATAAACATAAAAGCATGGGATCCGAGTCTGAAAAAGGTGGCTGTAATGGCCATCATGGCACCGGATATGGCCCCGATTCCAGCCCCCAGGATTCCCTGAAACGCCGCTTCAATTAAAAAAAGTTTTAATATAAAACGATCCAGGGCACCCAGGCATTTCATGGTGCCGATTTCCCGGAATCTTTCCGTAACGGCCATCAACTGTGTATTGACGATACCAACCACACAGACCAGTAAAGATAAAAACAGGATCCATCGTTCTTTGGGGTTTGAATGGTTGGAATCCGATTTGTCGGAAGGTTCATAGCCCAGATGCAATAATTTTTGAATCGCGGGTTTATCGCCGGACAAAAATACTTCTTTGGCCACGTTGGAATTGATTTTAATATAGCTGTAGAAAGATATGGCCAGAATCAGGCTCATTGTGGTGATCAATGATCGAAAAAATCGAACTTTAATGCTTTTAATGGCTATTTCAATAGATTTGAGTAACGGTAATACCACCTGTTTTTTGGGCAGTTCAGTTTTTTGATGTTCAATTTCCGGCATAAATGTTAACCTGAGAGAAGTATCCGGACCATTGATGACCGGGTTCATAATACTGTAATTCAATTTTATTACTAAAGTCAAGAAGCTCTTAATACGGGGTAACTCTTGACTTTCTATCCAAATTTGAATACTCATACCTAAAGGCTTGCAGCAGCAGGCTTGTGAGAATTCCGGGATTGATTCCTGTTAATAATATGATAACTTGGGAAAAGGACAATGGAAAAAGAAAAAATTCCAGTAGTGAAACGAACTTTATTTTCCTGGGTATTTGATAAAAATTTAAAGCTGCAGATTCTGTTGGTTGTTATCGTTGTGTTAATGGTCTTCATCAACGTTATTCCGCTGGAAATACAGAAACGGATTATCAATGAAGCCATTAGACTTCGTCGGGAGGATTTACTGCTTCAGTATTGCGGCATATATCTGGTTGCCATTTTTACTTTCAGCGGCATGAAGTTTCTGATCAATGCTCTTCAGGTTTATATCGGCCAGCGTACTCTGGCCAGAATGAGAAAAGCATTATATAGGCATATTCTGTCCCTGCCCATGAATTTCTTCAGGAAAACACAACCCGGAACGGTTATTTCAACCCTGGTCACTGAGATCGCTGCTGCAGGGGATTCCGCGGGTATTATTTTTGCCGGAACGCTGACCAGTATTCTTACCCTGGTGGTATTTGCATGCTACTTGTTTTTTCTACACCCTGTCCTGGCCGCACTGTCCATGGGTATTTACCCGTTTATTTTGCTGGTGATACCCCGGCTTCAGAAACGAGTCAATCTTGCCAATAAAAAAAGAGTGGATGCCACCCGAACCCTGTCAAATAAGATCGGTGAGTCGATTAGCGGTATCCATGAAGTCCATGGCAGCGGCGCGTTTTCCATTGAAAATAAAAAATTTGGCCGCATTGTGGATCAACTGTTTAAAATCAGGATGACTTGGAATCTGTATAAATTCGGGGTAAAGGTAACCAATAACTTTTTTAATAATTTAAGTCCCTTTTTCATTTTCCTGCTCGGCGGTTACTATGTCATGAACGGTCAGTTGGAACTCGGATCTTTGGTGGCATTTTTATCAGCTCAGGTAAATGTTGCCGACCCATGGAGAGAATTAATCGCCCATTATCAGGTATACCAGGATTCATCCATCAGGTATAAACGGACCATGCAGCTTTTTGATGTGCCAAAAGATCATCAGATTGAAAGCCCGGGCAGAGAGCCGCATCAACTCGAATCCGGAGTAGAGGTCAAAGATCTGACATTTACGACTGAAGATGGTATTCGGCTGCTCAACAGTGTAGATCTTAAACTTAAGCCTGGTGAAAACCTGGCCCTGGTCGGATTTTCAGGCAGTGGGAAGAGCACTCTGGCCCAGTGTATCAGCCAACTCTACAAGTATTCCTCCGGACACGTGCTTATTGGTGGGAAAGAAGTTGCGGATTTGACTAAAAAAGACATCTCTGCCAATGTCGGTTTTGTACCCCAGTCACCCTTTATCTTTAACGGGACCATTGAAGAAAATCTCCTGTATTCATGCGCGGCCAATT
>JAUVGT010000217.1 GCA_030593645.1 Deltaproteobacteria bacterium | reverse complement strand
AAAGTCCGAATTAGACGGTTTCGTAAAAAGTTCAAATTCAAGGCGTGCAAATTTCGTAATCATGAAGCGTACTTATAGTACGTTGAATGATTGCGAAATGCAGCACAACGCAGAAGTTGGACTTTTTACGAGACCGTCAAGTTTAATCAAATTAATTCATAAACTTAAAATAATCAACTGTAAACAATTAACCCGCATTTCTCATAAGCTTCGTTATGGGAAAGGCAGACACACAGATCCCTACAATAAGGGGCAACCATATATGCAAAAAAGCCTTTTCTTGCATTCACAAGATACATTTGATATTTTTTTTAGAACAATAAAATATTGATGGTTTCGTAAAAATTTCGAAAATCGTCTTTATCGTCATTCCGGCGGAGGCCGGGCTCGCCAGTGAAGCTTTAGCGCTATCCAGACATTTCACATACTTCTGGACTCCGGTCTCCACCGGAGTGACGGGTAAACGAACTTTTTACGAAATCGTCACTATTGATACCAAACAGTAAACTAAATGACACAATACCGACAACCAGGCATTAAAAAAAATATCGAGCTGCGGGCAAATGTGATTCGGGGAATACGGCATTTTTTTAACGAACGCGGCTACCTTGAAGTGGAGACTCCGAGCAGGATACCAGCGCCCGCGCCTGAAGCCAATATCGATGCAGTGGGAACTGAAGGATTTTTTCTGCAACCATCTCCTGAGCTTTGCATGAAAAGACTGCTTGCGGCAGGGTATGAAAAAATATTTCAAGTATGCAGGTGCTGGCGTAAAGGGGAAAGGGGAAAACGCCATTTGCCCGAGCTGACCATGCTGGAATGGTATACCGCAGGGAAAGACTATACCCACATGATGGATCAATGCCGGCAGCTAATCCTCCATTTAGCCGATCATATAAGAATCGGCCGATCGCTTCAATATATGGATCATACAATCGATTTAAATCCCCCCTGGCGAAAGCTTTCGGTTTCTGAAGCGTTTGAACTATTCGGGTCAATACCTTTGAAAAAAGCCCTTGCTTTAAATAAGTACGATGAAATCATGGGGCTTGACATAGAGCCCAAACTCGGACTGGATCAACCAGTATTTCTTTATGATTACCCTGCGTCGGGCGGCGCGCTGGCAAAGCTCAAACCGGGTCATCCATCTGTAGCTGAACGATTTGAACTTTACATCGGCGGATTGGAACTGTGCAATGCCTTTACTGAGTTGATTGATCCCGTTGAGCAGAAGGCGCGTTTTATAAAGGAACAGGAAAACAGGAAACGGGCCGGAAAAACAATCTATCCCATGCCTGAAAAGTTCCTTACAGCTCTTAAAGACATGCCCGATGCCGCCGGTAACGCCCTTGGCATCGACCGGTTGGTAATGCTTTTTGCCGATACGGACAATATTGACGATGTGGTTGCATTTACGCCGGAAGAGTTGTAATATTTCTCCCACATTTTTTGTTCTCAGCCCACAGAAGAAGACGACTATGAATCAAATAAATGAAAAAAATACAGGCGGGAAACTGGGGACTTTTGCGGGAGTGTTCACACCGAGTGTTTTAACCATTCTCGGTATCATACTCTTTTTACGTCTTGGATACGTGGTGGGTAACGCAGGGCTTGGACGCGCCCTGGTCATACTTTTACTGGCAAACGGAATATCCGTGCTGACCACCATCTCCCTTTCCGCAATCGCTACAAATCTAAAAGTCAAAGGCGGCGGCGATTATTACCTGATCTCCCGGACACTGGGTCTCGAATTCGGGGGCGCTATCGGCATTGTGCTTTATCTTGCCCAGTCTGTTTCGATAGCTTTCTACTGCATCGGTTTTGGAGAAGTACTGTCAGGGATGCTTCCTTTTAATTCAGAACTATTGCCCCAGATCATTGCCGCAAGTTCGGTCGCCTTTTTATTTATATTTGCCTGGCTCGGAACGGACTGGGCCACAAAATTTCAATATGTGGTCATGACCATACTGACCGCGGCTCTGATATCTTTTTTTACCG
Source organism: Deltaproteobacteria bacterium (assembly GCA_030593645.1). Taxonomy (GTDB): domain Bacteria; phylum Desulfobacterota; class Desulfobacteria; order Desulfobacterales; family JAUVGT01; genus JAUVGT01. The sequence goes on along the minus strand of JAUVGT010000217.1, from coordinate 6,340 downwards.
GAGGGTTTTCTGATTTCAGTGTTTCACTTTTTTCTGAAAACTGGACCGCTCCCGAGTCCGGATTAAATTTCTGGGTACTCTTCGCTATTTTCTTTCCTGCTGTGACAGGTTTTACACAGGGTGTCAGCATGTCCGGTGATCTGAAGGACCCGGGAAAAAGCCTGCCGCTTGGTACTTTCCTGGCAGTAGGTCTTTCAATCCTTGTTTATTTTTTAGCCGCGGCAGTATTCGCCGGGTCCTTACCCAGGGAAACAATGATCGGCGATTATAACGCTATGAACAGGATCGCTGCCATTGATTTCCTGATTACCGCGGGGGTCATCGCGGCTACACTTTCTTCGGCAATGGCTTCGTTTCTCGGCGCGCCGCGCATCCTTCAGTCTCTTTCCGGTGACAGGATATTTCCTTTTCTTCTTCCTTTCGCGAAAGGTTATGGACCCTCGGGAAACCCCAGGCGCGGCGTACTTCTTTCCGCTGCCATCGCGTTAGCCACAATATGTCTTGGAAAACTGAATATCATCGCACCCGTGGTGTCCATGTTTTTTCTGATATCATACGGTCTTTTAAACTATGCCACCTATTTTGAAGCCAGAGGCGAAAGCCCTTCTTTTCGTCCCAGATTTAAACTTTACAATTACCGTGTAAGCCTGGCCGGTGCATTCGCGTGCATTGGCGCAATGCTGGCCATCAACCTTACGGCCGGTTTTATTGCCGCGGCGGTTTTGTTTGCCATATACCAGTATCTAAAAAGAACCGCAGGCCCTTCTCGCTGGGCCGACAGCTGGAGAAGCAATCTGCTTCAGCGAGTCAGAAAAAATCTTCTTGCTGCCGCAGACGAAATCGAACACCCAAGAGACTGGCGGCCGCAGCTTCTCCTCTTTTCTGACCATCCGGAAAGGAGAAAACAGCTCCTGAAGTTCGCCGGGTGGATTCAGGGCCGAAGCGGATTTACCACTGTTGTAAGAATACTTGAAGGAAAGGGCCCGGGAATGCCGAAGCTCAAACAAAAAGCCGTTGATGAGCTCCGCAGGGATATCAAGGAAAACGGACTCGAAGCGTTTCCTCTGGCGGTCTCTACCACAAATATACACCAGGCCGTTCACACACTGGTCCAGGCAAATGGTATCGGACCGCTCAGGGCAAACACGGTTCTTTTAAACTGGATCGAACAGGATGTGCATCAAAACCCTGAGACCCTGAATATGCTTTATGGCCGAAATTTACGGGCCGCGTTTCGGTTCGGATGCAACATCGCGGTTTTAAATGCCCGCCATGAAGAATGGGTTAAGCTGGAAGCACAATCACTTGAAAAAAGAAGGATCGATGTGTGGTGGTGGAATGATGCCACGAGCCGCCTGATGCTTCTTCTTGCCTATCTGGTTGCGCGCCGGGCACCCTGTCATGAAGCGAAAATTCGTGTCCTTGAAGCCGGATTTGATAAAGAATCCGGCGAAACCGTGGATGATTTAAAAAAGTATCTGGATGAAATCCGTATCGAGGCGGAACCTGAAATCGTTGCCAGTGTTGACGCGGATACTGTTGCCGCGTATTCGTCAGATGCCACAATAGTATTTTTTCCTTTTCGTTTTCGAAACAACCTGCTTCTCGACCCCTTTGGCGAGAGGGTCGATGAAATAATAAAAAAATTACCGATCACAGTACTTGTGATCGCAGCAGAAGATATCGACCTTGATGCTGAACCTGAAAAAGGAAAGGCAGGGGATATCGCCGCGGCATTGGACACCCTCTCCGATGCTGAAGAACGGGTCAAGAAGGCGGAAAAAATAGCCGCAAAGGCGGTGAAAGAGGCTGAATCCGCAGAAGAAAAACTGAATAAAACGCAGGAAACAGGTGTAACCGGAATAAAAGATGAAAATCTGAAGGATATAAAGGCTGATGTGGAAAAAACAAAGTCCCGCGCAGACATGGCTGCCCGTCGTTCCGCTAAAGCCAGAGCCAGGGCCGAGACCGCAGCTAAAGATGCGGAAGACATCGGTGCAAAAGAGAAAAAGTAAGTGCTACTCGCAGAGTACCCAAGAATGCTTAGGGCTCGCGTAAAAATAACTTCACATTTTAAGGGGCGAATCATCCCATTCGGCTGCGTTGCAAAAGCTCGAAATATGCTTGCGTTGAATGATTGCGAAATGCAGCACAACGCAGAAGTTGGACTTTTTACGAGACCGTCATTGTTGTTTAACAATATACTTACTGATCCTGTTGCCGTCTTTTTCCTTTACTTTGACCAGGAATTCGCCGATCTGTATCTCTTCATTTTCCTGGGGAATTCTCTCGATTTTATCGAGGATAAACCCTGAAAAAGTATCATAACCCCTTGATTCAGGGATATTCATCGGTATTTTTTCATTTACTTCATCAATGTCCGACTTGCCCGGAACCAGCCATTCATTAGGTTTAAGTTTTTTAATATACGGTTCATCCTTATCTGTCTCGTCTCGTATCTCGCCGACAATCTCTTCAAGCGCGTCTTCCAATGTAATCAACCCGGACACGCCGCCGTGCTCATCAACAACAATGGCCATGTGATGCTTTTTCCTGAATTGCCGAAGAAGCGAATCAAGCTTAATGTATTCAGGCACAAAATATGGTTTGTGCATGATTTTCCGGATATTCATGCTCCCGGGAGATTGGGTGTGATGAAGAAACAGATCCTTTAAATGCAAAACACCGATGACATGGTCGATGTCCTTTTCGATAACCGGGAATCGGGTAAATCCGGATTTTACTATTTCTTCCAGTTTCAATTCTTCATCCGCGTCGATCACAAACATATCACCCCTTGGAGTCATGATTGTTGAAGCGTTGGTATCATCCAGCTCAAAAATGTTGTGAATCAGTCTTTTCTCTTCAGCCTTGATCTCACCTTCCTCTTCAACAACCTCCACGAACGTCATCAGCTCTTCTTCCGTGACATTGGGTCTTTTCCGGATCTTACCTGTAAACCTGGGTATAAAATTAAGAAATATAATCACAGGGAAAAAGAGAACCGAAAGCCAGTAAACCGGAAAGATCACAATCCGGGCGATCAGGATATTGTTCCGTGTCGCAATTGATTTTGGAAATATTTCCCCAAAAATCAATATAAGGAACGTCATAATAAAGGTGGTATACCAGAAGATGACATTGCTGGCGACCAGATGTGATGTAACCTCTGCCGCCAAAACTGACGCGGCCACATTGACCAGATTATTGCCGATAAGGATTGTTGAAAGAAGTCTGTGGGGGTCTTCTTTCATCTGTTTAATCAGCTTATTTGCCCGTTCTTTTTTTTTAGCTAAATGCCTGGCTTTTGCTTTGCTTATGGAAAAAAGAGCGGTTTCCGCGGAAGAAAAAAATCCTGAAAGCATCAGCAATACAATCAAAATTATAATTTGTTGGAGCATCAAGAAATCCTAATATATAAATAGTGGCAGTGACCTATAAGTGTAGAGTATTGTTCGGTGATTATAATGATCTTTAACCTGTATGTCAATTAAAGCTCTGTGAGAAATGTGATTTTACTTTTTGCGCGAACCTTAAGATTGATGGTCTCGTAAAAAGTCCGAATGAGACGGTTTCGTAAAAAATTCAAATTCAAGGCATGCAAATTTTGTAATAATGAAGCGTACTTATCGGACCCGCCCTGTTAAATCTGTCTTTTTATTTAACAGGGGAGTTGAATCATTGCAAAATGCAGCATAACGCAGAAGTTGGGCTTTTTACGAGACCGTCAAGATATAAACGGACGTCTTAACAATGTATCCTTTTCCCAGTGAGTATCATGACCAGGATATTGGATATTGTAGTGAAGCCCCCGGCTTTCTTTACGGTGCATGGCGCATTTAATAATCAGTTCAGCGACTACCGCGATATTTCGAAGTTCTATCAAATCTGGCGATACCTTAAAGTTCCAGTAATAGTCCTTGATCTCTTTATTGATAATTTCAATCCTGCGCTGTGCCCTTTCAAGACGTTTGTCTGATCTGACAATGCCGACATAGTTCCACATCAGCCGCCTGATTTCATCCCAGTTGTGGGCAACCATGATCAATTCATCACTATCAGTGGAACCGACTTCATCCCAGTCGGGTACACCCGGAAGTGACTGCTTATCCGTCTTCTGAAAATCGTCTATCGCCTGTTTCGCGGCCCTGTGAGAATAAACAAGTGCTTCAAGGAGTGAATTACTTGCAAGCCGGTTTGCACCGTGAAGACCGGTACAGGCTGTTTCACCGACAGCGTAGAGCCTTGGTATGTCTGTTCGGCCGCACATGTCCGTGGCAACACCGCCGCACATATAATGGGCTGCCGGTACAACCGGTATCGGCTCTTTTGTCATATCGATTCCATATGAAAGACATTTTTGATAGATATTTGGGAATCTCTTTTTAATAAATTCCGAATCTTTATGGGATATGTCAAGGAAAGCGGCATCATTTCCACTTTTCTTGAGTTCTGTATCAATGGCCCGTGCAACAACATCCCTGCAGGCAAGGTCCTTTCGGGGGTCATATTTTTCCATAAACGGATGACCATTCTCATCAATCAGTATGCCTCCTTCACCCCTGACAGCTTCTGAAATTAGAAAATTTTTTGCGTCAGGATGATAAAGGCATGTGGGATGGAACTGCACGAACTCAAGATTCGCCACAGTGGCCCCGACACGATATGCCATGGCGATCCCGTCTCCGGTGGCAATATCCGGATTGCTGGTATAAAGATAAACTTTCCCGGCACCGCCTGATGCAAGGAGTGTAATATCCGCACTGAATGTCTCGATTGTCCGGGTTTCCCGGTTCAGGACATACGCCCCGCAACAGAAATCTTCGTGAGTGGTTGTTACAAGACCGCTTTTTATTCTTGTGGAATGGGTAATCAGGTCGACCGCAATATGGTTTTCAAAGAGTGTAATACGATCGTGTTTTCGGGCCCGGTTTACAAGTACCTCTTCAACAGCTTTACCTGTCATATCATGGGCATGTACAATCCGGTTATGAGAATGTCCCCCTTCCCGCCCCAGATCAAAAACCGGTTGCCCGTTCTGACTGGTTTCCTTCTTTTGAATATTAAATGCCACACCCAGTTCCATCAGTTCCCGGATCCTTTCCGGACCGTCCTTAATAACCATTTCTACAACATCCCTGCTGCACAGGCCGTCTCCCGAGGATATGGTATCATTGATATGATGTTCAAATGAATCAAGGTTTCCAAAAACCGAAGCAATGCCTCCCTGGGCTTTATTTGTGCTGCTGTCCATGGCCTCTTTTTTGGTGACCATGACAACATCGCCAAATTCCGCCGCTCTTAGCGCAAAAGTAATTCCCGCAATACCACTGCCGATAATCAAAAAGTCTGTTTTTATCGCCATAAACCGTTCACCATTCCCACAGAACCACCGATCTCCCACCGATCCCTGCGTTTATCGAATCAGCAGCGATCTCCTCGGCTTTCTCCTGGCACTTAAACCAACAATTACCCCAAAACACAGGACACCGGCCCCTGTAAGGAACCAACGGATCGTGTAATTCGTTTTATAATTCTCAAGCTCGTCTTCCAATTTTTTTACTTTTTTGACCTGCTCATTTTGTTGCGAGCTGATCTTATCATACTTTGCCTTAAGCGCCACATACCCGGCGGATTCGGTTTTTAGTGATTCAAAAGATTCAGTGAGTTCACTGGACGTTTTTTCAATACGATCTAATTCTGTCTGCAGGTTATTATTCTCGGTTTTTAGTTTAGCGTTCTCTTCCAGGAGCACACTGTTTTGTATGATCATCGCTTTGTGCTTTCTTTCCAGTCTTGCCAATCGCCTGCTGTGAGTCATTTTCGAAACAAGAAACCGGCTTTGAAGCCAGCCTTCTTTTCCGTCCGATGTTCGCACCTGTGCCCACTTACCATCCCTGGAGATCACATCGACAACATCGCCGGATCCAACAATTTTTACTACTGAATGCCCGGAACCCTTCCCATCCCAAAGCCTTAACTTAAGAATATCAGTAATATACAATTTATCGGCCCAGGCAGTATGGTTAATAAAAATCACGAAAATCCCGACACCAATTAAGATTTTAATACATTTTTTCATAGTCTGCTCTTCTTTTTAGAATAATCGTTCTGAAATCGCTTCTTGACTAAATTCAAAACCAGATATATTTTACTGTAACTTCATCAAAAAAGATGAATCTGTCAATAATAACAAAAAGTCTGAAGGGGGTGAGGAATAATGACACGAATCGTTGTTGATCCGATAACCAGGATTGAGGGACACCTGCGCATTGAAGCAGTGGTCGAAAATGGAAAAATTACCGAAGCATATAGTTCCGGAACGATGGTACGCGGTATT
>JAUVGT010000215.1 GCA_030593645.1 Deltaproteobacteria bacterium | reverse complement strand
GATATCTATGATATCATTTACTTGAATTATACAGTATGTGATATTGAAATCATCACTGTTAAATGTTAACAATTATCATCTAAATTAGAAGCGGTTTAAAAATCAAAGGATATTATCAAAAAACATGACATCACCAAAAACACTCTTGCGCGCCTGGAACATTCGTGCAAAAAAACAGCTTGGCCAAAATTTTCTCTCTGAACCATCTACCGCATCCATGATACTGGATCGATCTGAGATCCATCCGGAAGATACAGTACTTGAAATCGGATCCGGACTTGGTGCCCTCACCATTCCCCTGGCCCATATTGCCCATAAGGTTTATGCAGTTGAAAAAGACAAACGCCTCATTGACCTGTTAAAAACCGAACTTTTACTGCATAATCTGTCCAATGTGACATTAATACATGAAAACATACTCAACATTGATATTGGCAAGTTAACAGGAAATCCGGAACCAAAAATTGTGGTCATGGGGAACCTGCCCTACAATATTTCATCCCAAATATTGATAAAACTGATTAAATCCAGAAAATGTGTGACGCGTGCTGTTCTCATGTTTCAAAAAGAACTGGCCCAGCGTATTACCGCAGAACCCGGAGGGAGGGATTACGGCAGGCTCAGCGCAATATTACAATACTGCGCGGACATCAAACCGATAGCGACAGTAAAGGCATCGCTGTTTTTCCCAAAACCCGGAGTCGATTCAACTGTACTCAGCATCAATTTCCATGATTTAAACAGGAGTCATATAAAAAGTGAACCATTTCTTTTTGATGTGATCAAGGCATCATTCGGTCGAAGGCGAAAGACTCTAAAAAATTCTTTATCAGGAAGTGAATTGAATATATCGGCCAATACAGCCGCTCTTGCGCTGAATAATGCCGGAATCGACCCTGTCAGGCGGGCCGAAACCCTTGAAATATCAGAATTCATAGAACTGGCCAACTCCTTACACAGTCTACTCTATTAGAAGTCGTTTCATCCCCCACTATGAAATCCTCAGGCAACCTATAACAGACTATAATTCTTGACAAATTCACCCATTTATTTTATCATATATAATAGGGATTAAACAAGGAGGCTGTTTTGAGGAAATATGATGTGTTACTTGTGGATGATGATCCAATTATCCTGACCGGAATCGGCCAGAACCTGGAAAGCGAGGGATATGAAGTGACTCTTGCGGAATCCGGTGAAAAAGCCATTAAATGTTTAAAAAAAACACGATTTGATCTTATAATTACGGATCTGGTCATGGAAAAAATTGATGGCATCCAGGTATTGAAGGAAGCTAAGGAGACGCATCCTGAAACAATGGTCATCATACTCACCGGCTACGGTGATATGACATCTGCCATTAATTCTCTCAGGCTTGATGCCGATGATTATATCCTCAAACCCTGCCAGCCTGAAGAAATAAATTTCAGGGTGGAAGCCTGTATCGAAAAACTCGAATTGGCACGTAAAATCAAACTATATGAAAAAATATTACCGGTCTGCTGTGTCTGTAAAAAAATTCGGGATGACAGTGGCAGGGAACCCGGAACCGGGGAATGGATGGCCGTGGACCGGTTTCTTTGGCAAAAAGCAAAATTATCGATATCATCCACTTATTGTCCGGAATGCGCCAAGGTGGAAATGGAAAAGCTAAAATAAACGACCTTACATATTTTCAGCAATGGTAGCAATCCTGTCTCCAAGCATATTTACATAACTCCCCATCTCATTATCATACCACCCATATATAACAGCCTGGGTTATCGGAACCCCGATCACTGCGTTGTTTAACGCGTTTACTGTTTTTTTATCCAGCCCGGGAACATTACGCAGATCAATAGTTACTTCAGCGGTGCGTGTGTGAGTTTCATGCCCCTCGATAATCGCCGCCGCTTTCGGAAACCCGATAATGTCACCGGACACATTCTGCTTATCAGTGTAATGAAGATAACCATGGGGATCATCAAAAGCAGCTTGCCGGTAAATACCGTTAATGATCTCCCGTCTGATCGGTTCCCCCGCCAGTTCTTCCTGAAGATCCAGAACAAGTATAATCAATGAACCGGTAGCGGTTGGAATTCTAACCGATTCCGCAATAAACCCGATCTGCTCCATTTCCGGGATAACGAGTCTTAATGCATGTGCCGCCCCTGTTGTAGTAAGTATAATATTATTCATTATACTCCTGTTTTTTCTCAGGTCTGTTTTTCCGGCCTTGGGAAGACGGTCCAGAACCGCCTGAGATCCTGTGGCCGCGTGAACAGTCGCCATGGAAGCAGAAAGTATCTTTTTAGATCCGAAATAATTTATAAGGGGCTTGATCATATGCGCAAGACATGTGGTGGTACAGGACGCATTTGAGATAATGTGATGCCGTTTGGGGTCATAATCATTTGTATTAATACCCATCACCGTTGTCACCGCACCCACGGGCATAACCCCTCGAATATCAGATCCTTTATCCATTATTTTAAATGGGGCAGAAACAACCACTTTCTCAGCACCGGAATCAAGATGCCCCTGAATACTCCCTTTGGGATGATCACCCGGTAATGTGGGATCCAGAAACTTCCCGGTAGTATCCGCGACAAGCCGGACACCATACTTTCGCCAGTCGATTTTCGATGGATCTCTGTTTGATCTTAATAATTGAATACCCACACCATTGATAGTCATGGAACCATTTTTTTCATCGATATCACGGATCACAGGCTCAGCGTTATATCCATAGATATAATTCTTAAGGAGCCCGTAACTGGAATCCCTCTCAAGATAATGGGCAATATCGGCAATGGATGTACCGGCCTCACGTCCGATATTTACAACAATCTCAGAAAAATGTTTCCGCGCAACAGAGTTCCAGACAGTCAGCTTACCGATTCTTCCCATACCATTGATGCCGAGTTTCAACCCGCTTTTCTTTTCCTCATTCATCCTTCTTTTTCCTTTTTACAAAACCGTCACGCTTCGCTGATTTTCATTAATCCTTCATAAACTGACCCTTCAAGCCCGTCAATACTGATATAATCGCCAACCATAATTACTGAGTTATTAATACGGCAGTTTTTGCTGCTTTCGTCGCAAATAAGATCATGGCAGCCGACAACACATGTTTTTCCCAATCTGTGAGCGACAACGCTGGCATGTGAAGTCACGCCTCCCCTGGCGGTAAGAAGACCGTCCGCCGCATATATTTCCCGAATATCATCCGGTACTGTATCACCCCGGGCAAGTATCAGCAATGTATCCGGTTCGAGCTTTCTCCATTTATCAATATCTTCAAGGCTGAAAACCACACGGCCGCTCATGGCTCCGCCACTGACACCGATTCCATGCCCGAGATAATTTTGAGTTTCATGACCTGAAAATTCAAAAGCGAGGACCTTTTTCCTTTCCCGAATCGCCATATCTCGAGTTTGCAGAATATACAATTGATCGGATAATGGATTTTCAAACGTAAACTCCATTTCCTGTGGACTCCATCCCTTTTCATAGATCAGGTCACTGGCCCAATCCTTCAAAGCGTTGTAGATTTCCGGAAAGTGTGTTTGAAGGGTCATGTCTGTCTCACGCATTTCAATCTCCTGCTGGCTGATTGAAATCGGCAGTGTATTTACAAGACCTGAAACCACATCTTCCCCCTGGTTACCACGTGAAAAATCTCCCCACAGCCTCAACGGTTCACCCGGCCACTTTGGATTGTGTGTAAAAAATACACCTGTGCCTGATTGTTCTGAAAGATTACCGTAAACCATTGCCTGAACGGTAACAGCTGTTCCCCAGTCATCAGATATTCCCATGATTTTTCGATAAGCCCTGGCTTTGGATGATTCCCATGAATCGAATACCTTTTTTATGGTCATATACAACTGATCAAATGGATCATCCGGAATACTGATGCCCGACTCAAGGATTAACTTTTTATACAACATTGCCACGGATCTCATCTGCTCACCGGAGAATTCTCTTTTGTACAAAATCCCTGCTTTCTGTTTCCGCTCTCTGATAATCGCATCAAAGTCATCCCTTTTCAGGTTACAGGCCATACCATAGCACTGTAAGAACCGCCGATAATTATCCCATGCAAACCATTTATTCCCGGTTCCCCGTGCGATTCCGAATGCAATTTCTTCATTAATACCCACATTCAAAAAAGTATCCATCATTCCCGGTTGTGATATGGAAGATCCGCTTCGAACTGAAAATAGCAGCGTACTTTCAGGATCCCCGAACGATTTACCTGTTGTTTTTTCGAGCTTGAGAATATGGTGCGCGAGCTGCTCCCTTAGGTTCTTTTCCGCTGGAGAATAACTGTCTATCATATCTCTGCACCGGAAAACTTCAGTTGTAACAATAAAGCCCGGCGGTATGGGCAGACCAAAATCATTTAATTTAATCAAATTAAGCCCCTTGTTGCCAAGGTTGATTAGATCAAAAACCCTGTTGTTTGGTTTATAAATTGATGTCATGGCATTTTCAGGATCGTAGATCAATAGCTGATGAAGTTTGTCTTTCGGAAGCTTATCAGACTGCTGAAAGAGAGTTCTTAATATACGGCTGATAAACAGGTCAAACTGCTGGAGTCCGAGTGAAAGGGCAATCCTGTCCCGGAAGAACACCTCTGATATTCTGTGCTTGATTTTTTCGGAGTCAGTAATACCATCTTCAAATTGCGGCAGATACTTACCCAGAATACTTTTCTTTGGCAAAATGGATAGGATTCGGGTCAGATTCTGTTCATGAATGTTATTAAAATAATCATTCATAAGATCTCTGACCGCTTTTGAAAATCCTTTAAAAATATCAAGATATTGTGTGTATGTGAATCCTTTTACCTCAAGGGAGTGAGCCAGGAGTTCGAGCTGCCGCTCGATTTCCATCGAAGAAATACCATCCAGTTTCAAAGCCTTATCAAACAGCCTGATGCGCGAATATATCTGGTAAAACGTTGCCTTGGTGATCAGGCTGAGATCAATATTTTCAACAATTTCCTCAAAAAGAGTATTCACCAGGGATTCGATGCGAAAAGTAAGCCCCAGCGCGTCAAATTTCATCTCGTGGTAGCTTCCATACATGGAGGGTATATCTATGGTAATATGCCTTTTTTTATATATATCCTCACGGATTTCAAATTTCTCGGAAGAGTGAATCAGTTTTTTCAACTGGTTTAAATATTTCAGCAGTATGAATATTTTTTTCTTCAGATCCGGTTCAGCCAATGCGATCTTAAGCCGGTTGATTTCCGGAAATGCTTCGAGTGAAAGCTGAGCAATAGTGGTATCGATCTCAACAAAATCAACATTATATTTCTGGTGCAGGAGCTTATACAGTTTAATGAGCAGCGTAACCCGTTCCTTATCATCATTGGAAATATTTGACGCTTTTTCCAAAATCCGAATTAATTCCTGTTCTTTGATATCAAGAAAATGATCCGGCCCGGAGTATCCCTGTTTTTTTAAATGAGACATCGCCCGGTGCACACCATCAACATAACGCCCTTTATCTTCGATCTGATCATAAATATTCACCGGGACAAACGATTTGATGTACTCTTTATCACAGGTCTGCCAGAATCTAATTACGGCCTCCATAAAGCCGATGATTTGGCTGCTGCTTTCCACGTGGCTCTGTTTCCTCAGGAAATGAATCAGGGTATCTTTTCGGTAGGTAATTTCATCCACCCGGGTTGATATATCCCTGAGTTTCCCTTCGGCACCGATATCATTAAAATACGCCGGGAATAATCTGGCCAGTTGTTTGGCAAGGTTATAAACCGGTCCAATATCACTGTTTAAGAACCGGGTAATATCTCGTGGAAAAAGATCAGTATCTTTAATAAAAACACCGCACAGGGAAATATGGATAATCATGTCTGAAAGCAGCTTCGTGGACCATTTGGGATTCAGTTCAATCAGCTTGAGCCAGACCCTGATATTTTGTATGTGTGCACTGTTGACCCTGATCTGCCATTCATTATCGACACCATCGATCATCGGTGTCTGAAACCCCAGGTCAATGACATCATCTATAAAAACATTGATCAGATCACTTTCATCGGTCTTATATACACCTTTCCCCATGTTCAGCACGCAGTTTAAAGCGGTTTCCGGAAAACTTTTTATTTGCCGCTTAAGAATAGAAAACGTTTTTTGTATGAGTTTTCTGATATAGCCGAATGTTTCATTTTCGATCAGCCAGCTTAATGTTCTGTTGACATCTCTCAAAATCTCTTCATGTATCATAGAAAGACCGGGGATGTTCATAACCTGGAAAAGAAAAATGACTTTCCACTGGTTCCCCTGAGCGCTTTCTTTACCGGCATGGAGCAATTCCTGGGGAATTTTTCTGTACATCTCAACAATCTGACCATAGGCGGGAAACTCCATCAGATTCTTTAGAATATCTCCGGAATCAAGATCCTCAGAGTCTTTAATGCTGTCAAGCCTGCTGTTTAATTCCTGTATTCTGCTGTGTGATATTTTGTTGAAGTGTTTTTCCAGTTCCTTTTCACGTTTGTGATCATATTCAAGTTCCAATGCCTCTTCAAACCATATCTGGGGGTCTTTTTTCTTGAGCCAGTAGTCATATGTGTACTGCAAATTTTTTAACAGCAGGAGATTAATGGATCTGAAATTGGTCTTAATATCGGAAGTCTTGAGCAGAAATGTTTCAGCTATCTTTATTGTTTGATAATAACTCTTAACAAATAAATAGAAATGCTCATCTTCACATTCAAGAATATAATCAAATGCCCTGTTCAATTCAGGACTAAACCTGTTTAGATTTTTACCGGAATTTTTGATTATTTTTAGAATAAAAAGGAGAAGATTGTCGACAGCTTCTGTTTTTACGCCTAAACCCTTGCTTGATTCAATGGCACTTGTGAATATTTCTATAATCAGCCGCGCCGCATCCGGACCTTTTGGATGCGTTGCGATCAAGTGATAGTATTCCAGTGAATACCCCCTGGCCTCCGCGACAATAAAATCCCAGTTTCTGTAAGGATGAGACAGTTCCTTTAAAAATATGTTAAAGCCCTCCATCAGCCCGTAATACTTAGACATAATTTCCTGAAGTATCAAATACTTTTCATTGATTGTGACATCAACATGATAGCTGGCAAGATTTACCTCAAGGGCTTTGGACTTAATCATCAATTCTCCTAAAAAATAAATTTTCAATCAATGACTATAAGTGGTTTCAAATATTAACCGGTGTCGCCGGGTAATAATATATAGATTATCAAAGGCTATTTGTATTTTCAACATGTAACCAATTTTTCAATGTAATGACCGGTAAAAATAAAAAAATTAAACATCGAACGTCCAACGCCCAACGTCGAATGAGGAATAAGCTTCGCTTTATCTTATTTATAAAAAAAAGGTGGAGCGGAGCGACATCAATATTCGATGTTCGACGTTGGGCGTTCGATGTTCAACGTTCATCTTTTAATAAAAAAAAAGCCCCTCCTGAGAATGGAGAGGCTTTTTACTAAAACTGGTTTCCGGAAAATTTAGATTTCCAGCCATGAATCTGAATACAGGGATTTTCCAAGAATGACTTTAACAGTCTTGACGTAATCCTGCATTTCTTTTGAAAGGTTGCTCATGTCCGGCTCTTCACCATCCATGACACCATAAATCAAATCCACGATATCCTGACGTTTTCCTTTTGCAATATCTATTAGCTGATCATCAAGAGGATCGGCTATCACTGAATGCATACCGCTTTTTTGAAGCATGACCATGTATGTCTGGTTGAGAATGGGCCGGAGGTTATCCGGAGGGCCGTTGGAAATATTCGACAAACCGCAAGCACTCTTTGCACCCGGGGCGATATCCTGGATCATTCCCTGAAACTCCATCAGGCTGATGAGCTGCGGCTGCTGGATATTAACCGGTGTTACGATTCCGTCCACCCAGATTTTTTCGTTGGGAATCCCGGCTTCATTAGCAAAATACAAAAGTTCAACAGCCAGAGCCGCCCGTTCATTTTCATCTCGCGGCAATCCCTCAGGACCCCACATCAGGGCGATAAAATCGGCATTGTATTCGGCAGCTAAAGGAACCATCTTTTCATACCGCTCAGGTCTGCACATAATCGAGTTGATAATGTGCGATTTCCCCGGTACTTCCTTGCACACTTTCAGTGCGGCCTCAATGGCATCTATATTGGATGTGTCAAGTGCCAGCGGAATATCATCAATAACCTCCTGAACAGTCTGCACAACCCAGGGCATAAGCTCATGACCATCTTTTTTAGCAGGACCGAGGTTGATGTCGATAAAATCCATACCTTTTTCTTTCTGAAAAAGGGCCTCCTCCTGAATCGGCTTGGCATCACGCTCCTTA
>JAUVGT010000418.1 GCA_030593645.1 Deltaproteobacteria bacterium | reverse complement strand
ACTTCAGATATCCAGACTCTTTCATTACCTTCTTTTTTTTATCTACTTTGGGTTTCCCTTCGATAATCCATGTGTCATGGCCATCAACCATCTCACTGTTTTTAACAAATTTATAGTTCCAGTCTTCGATTTCCATACCGTTGATATCATAGTAAGAAAAATCACTTCCCATAAAAGATCCTGAGCTGTCATCTGAAGCGATCCGTTTAACTTTTCTTAAGGCCGGCAGATAAAGCCAGGAATCATCCTCTTTGTCCTCCATATCCCAGTCCCAGGAAAGATAGGATGTATTGCGTACATCAGCAGGGCTTAAAAAGAAAATAATTCCTTTTGTGTCCGCGTTATAATCTTTATTATAATTTTTCAATGCTCTCACACGCTGTTTGCTGTTTTTGTCGATCAGAATCATTGTCATATCCGAGATTGAAGTATCCCCGTCATACCGCGAATCGACTTTTTCCATGACCTGCTTTGCCGAAAACTCCTCATCACTCTTTGAATATGAAATATTTGAAAACAAAAACATAATGATGATCATGAGTAATATGAATTTACGATTAACTATTTTAATCATTTTTATTCTCCTTATCCTATTGTTACGACGCGTACTTCTTTTTTGAATGAATCATTGGTCCTTCGATTTTCCTTAACCCGGTCACAGTTTTTCTAACAAACCCTTTTTGAACCAGGCTTAATACCGCAGGAAGGAGCACAATCGTTGCAGCGGCACTGACTATCATTGTCATTGTGATCATCCATCCCATTGTGACAAGGGGAGTAAATATGGATACCAACAGGGCGGTAAAGCCGATACCGACTGTAAAAGAATTTGCTGTGATGGCCCGCCCGCTGTGTTTGACCGTGTATTGTATGCCTTCCTTAAATGTTTTTCCATTTCTGATGCTCTCCTGTAAACGGCTCATATAATGAATGCTGTAATCAACACCGATGCCGATGACAATACTGCTCACAAGAGCCGTTCCCACATCAAGGGGTACTCCGAAAAAACCCATGACCCCAAAATTGATCAGAATCGTCGTGGTCAAAGGTATCATTGCCAGAAGACCCTTCTGGATCGATCGAAACAAATAAACAAGCATCAAAAATACAAGTAAAAATGAAATCACCAGGCTCTTTACCTGCCCTGTGACGATTTCCATCGTTGATGCCACTTCCACATATGCGCTTCCGCCGAAATCGACTTTCAGATCTTCCGGAAAATTTACCCGGGTATAAGCCCTGATATCATCAACCAGTTCAGCGATCTCCATTGAAGAATTGGTTCTTAATATCAATGGAAGATTGGCATGTTTGTACTCTGAATCCACGACATCGGAAAGCGTATCTCCTCCGCTATTTTCATATAAAAGCAACAATTGAGATATCATATTTCTTCCGGAGACCCGCACCGGTTTTTTACCGGGGTCTGTGCTGTCTTCGATGGTTTCTACTGTATTCGGAATACGATTAAATGCAGGGTCTTCATTGTGAAGAACAAAATTGAGCCTTTCAATTAGACGGGTCAGTCCAAGTGTTTTTCCAACCAGTCTGTGCTGATCCAGAACATGTGTTAAATTGCTGATGGCTTTTAAGTTTTCAGGGTTCTTTAAAGGTTCCGCTTCACTCCTGCTTGAATCGATGAGAAGATTTAATGTCAAACTGCCGGCTGCTTCTTTGTTCAGCTTGTCAGTCGATATCACAATATCCGAATCCGGCATCAGGTACTTCACAAAATTATTATCCACTTTGACTTGAAATGTTCCATATATTGCTGCTGAAATAATTACCGAAAATAAAAGTAGTACAGGAACGGGTTTCTTAATGACCACCATACTTAATGACTCCAGCCCCCGGGCAAAATATTGATCGAGTTTTGATTCTCTTTTTTTTCTTATTTTTTCAGATTGAGGCAAAACAGTCAAAAGGGCCGGAATAAAAAGAAGTGAGAAGACCATGGCAATCAGCGTGCCCGCAGCAACAAAGAGTCCGAAGTGCTTTATTTTAATAATTTCTGTTATGGACAGCGACCAGAAAGCACCGGCAGTTGTAATGGAAGTCAATATTACCGGCATTGTAAGATTTTGTATTGTCCTTCTGACTGCATCACGTTTGTTCATACCTTCCATCAGGTGATCACGGTATTCTGAAAAGATATGAATACCGTCCGCCACACCGATGGAGATAATAAAAATGGGAAGGGCCGAAGTAATAATGTTGATTGGTATATTAAACAACACTTTCAAGGCAAGAGTAACGACCACAGAAAGTATCACAACTGCCATGGGCACCATAATCCCTTTATACATTCTAAAGGTAAACCACAAACACGCCATAACCAGTATGATCACCACCGGAAACAGCCTGTTGGAGTCGGTCTCCATTGTTTTACCGATCATTGCGGTGGCGGACGGTGATCCTGCAATGTAGTGTTTTTCATCCCCGGGTATCTTTATTTCCAGTATATTCTTAATACTTTCATACAGCAGAAGCTGATCTTCAGCAGCCTCGTCTTTGGTGACAATTTCAATGTAAATTCCCGTGAATCTGTTGTCTTCCGTAACTAAAACTCTGCGAAATAGTTCATTGCTCCAGACTTTTTCGCGCATTTCAAGGAGTTCATTTTTTAATTTCGGAACTTCTTCATAGATGGGATTAACATCCAACCCATCATCTGTGCCCAAAATGTTATCTGTATTGGCAAGTGAGGTGACTTCGATAACCGGTGCGAGTCTTTCGCATATGATCTCTAAGAGAGCAAGATGTCTTGAAATATTCTGTCCATTGGGTCCAAGCAGTTCCCGAACCGAATCCAATTCTTCAAGTGCGTCTTCATTAAAATGGTTATGAATAATTGATTCCAGAATAGACCCGGTTTCACCGCCAAGTTCACCCGCCATCATTTCAAGGTCTTCGATATTTTTGTTAGTTAAAATCTGAAGGCTCTCAAATGCCGTAGTTAATTTCTGAATCCTTGAAAGAGTATCAGGATTGAATACCGTATCCTCCGCTTCAAGCAATACAAGGATGCTGTTTCCTGCACCGGTATAATTCTCCCTCAAGGTCTCAAGGTTCACGCGCGCCGGGTGTGTTTCCTCAAGAAGCCACGGACTGGGATCCCGTGTTAACTTTGGAAGCAGCAGCGCGGAACCAACGGTAAGTACCAAAAAAAACAGAAGTATGGCTTTTGAATGTTTCATTACCAGGTTTTCAACTATTCTTTGTATTTTCATTCTTTTCTCCTTTTCACGATCATCTTCTCTATTTGAATCGTGAATGTTCGTCCATTTATGACTGTCAGTCACCATAAAGCCTTTAAAATGGGCAGCACTATTCACTACCCTGGTTTTTGACCGTACGTTCTTTTTCGACCTAAAGTCTTATTATGACCCTCGGTCAATTTAATGCCAAAAAAAATCTCCCTGTTGATTTCCTTTATTTCTTCATCATGCCATCGATAATAGCCTTCTCCATCAGATTGTATAACCTTTCAGTATCCTCCACCGGATACGAGCCAAGCAGCTCAATCGTACCCAGTATCATTCCATATCCTATCAAAAATAAATATTCAACCGGCTCATCTATGATTAACCCCTCATCGATTGCTTTCTGCAGAAGCACCTTGGCAAATGAAACATTTTGTTCTCGCACCTTTTGAAGTTTTTCAAAAACCTCATTGCCCAAATTATCCACAGCCAGTATGTTTTCACATTTTTTATGAATATAATATTCCTTTGGGTCTTCGATAAACTCGTTCCATGTAATACGGATTAAGGCGCGGACCTGCACCAGTACCGGTGCCGAACTATCAATACCCTGTTGAATTACTCTAAGCATTTCATTTCCCCGCCGGATGGCAAGACTCGCGAAAATTTCATGCTTGCTGTTGAAATGCTTATATATTGTTCCTTTGCCGATTTCCGCGGCTTCCGCGATCATTTCAATGGTAACAGCTTCAAGTCCTTTTTCCGTAAAAAGCTCAAACGCCGCAGTCAGTATGTCTTC
>JAUVGT010000131.1 GCA_030593645.1 Deltaproteobacteria bacterium | reverse complement strand
CCGACACCTGGACAAGGGTTTATAAGGGAGTCGCCATCGAAAAGCTCGCGGGTTTTGATAACAAGCTTGCCGTCGATTTTGGCACAACATACGGTATTTACGAATACGACTTTACTTCAGATACATTTAGCAGGATTTACAAGTACAGTTCTGAAAGAGATGTGATTGTACCGGTGAATGTCCTGGATTAGTAAAAAATTGACAGGCAGTTCAGGATTTTATCTTTAGCGGCCTGTCTAAATTAAATATGAAAATAAAACTGAGTATTCATATCTATATTAACATCGATAAAATAAACAACAAGATTAGGCGTTGTTAATTAGGATGCAATGACCGATTTGAACCTTAGCTTAAAAAGCATATAAAAAAAATACGCTTGAAATAAATTACTCTTAATTTAACGAAAACTGTTTATCTGCTTTTACTAAGCTCTTTAGTTTTAAAATATTTAAAGGGGATACCAACATGACCCAATGTACATTGCAGAAAAAAACGGCCGGATCAAAACAATTAAAAGTCAGTATAATCACTTTTATGATACTATTGTGTGTTTCAGCATTTAATGCAAACGCTGTGATCTCACCGACTGAAAGAGCAGCATTAATTGCTTTATATAACAGTACAAACGGAGATGAATGGGTAAGTAATCATGGATGGAAAACCCCACCCTTACATGCAGATGGTTTTGCCATGCCGGGGACAGAAGATACATGGCATAGTCTTTACCTTAATCAAGATGACACAATGGTGGCCCGTATAATCATTGGCAGTAATCGACTTGTTGGTAGTATACCCCCTGAAATCGGAAATTTTGCTGATCTCAACTATTTATCTCTTGCGGCTAATCAGCTCACTGGAAGTATACCTACTGAAATCGGTAATCTAACAAAACTGACCCACCTATCTCTTAATGGTAATCAGCTCTCCGGGAATATACCTCCTGAAATCGGTAACCTAATAAATCTTAATTATCTGTATCTTAATGATAACCAGCTCACAGGGAATATACCCCCTGGAATCGGCAATTTGACAGAGCTGATCTACCTTTACCTTCAAAACAACCAGCTATCCGGGAGTATACCCCCCGATATCGGCAACCTTGAGGATCTTCAGGGGTTAGTACTTCGCTTCAACCAGCTCACGGGAAGTATACCGCCCGAAATCGGTAATCTGGAAAAGCTTAGCAACCTGTATCTTAACAATAACCAGCTCACAGGAAGTATTCCCTCTGAAATTGGCAATTTAACAAGGCTTTGGCAGATAGATCTTACATCTAACCAGCTCAGCGGAAATATACCCCCTGAAATTGGCGGCATGACATATCTTCGATACCTGACTTTTAGTGATAACTTGTTCACAGGAAGTATCCCGCCTGAAATAGCAGGTATAGCAGATCTCGATACACTTGAGCTTGATAACAATCAACTCTCAGGAAGTCTACCACCTGAAATTGGCAGCATGACATATATTGATACAATAGATTTGAGCCATAACCAATTCACGGGGAGTTTACCTCCTGAAATCGGCAGTCTGACAAATCTGAACTCCCTCTGGCTTAACAACAACGGATTCACTGGGAATATACCGCTTGCAATATGTAATCTGCCTGAGCTCCACTGGTTACGGCTCGAAAATAATAACCTGACAGGTCCGGTTCCTTTGGAAATTACAAATCTTACCAGTTTATATAATGGTTCAAATGATTTTCGCTACAATCATCTCTACACCGACAATGACACCATCCGAACATTCATGAATCAAAAACAAATCGACGGTGACTGGGAAAGTTATCAGACTTTACTAAATGACGAACTGGCCGTCGATTTTAAAACACTCGGGATATACGTATACAACAATGAAACCTGGACCCGGATCTACAGGGGGGCTGATCCTGAAAAACTCTGCCCGTTCGGCACACAGATCGCCATCGATTTCGGCACCGCCTTTGGTCTTTATGTATACGATTTTGGAGCATTGACAAGGGTATACAAAGGAGTTGATATCGAAAAACTGACCGGTGTGAACGAGAACCTCATGGTCGATTTTGGAAGCACCTACGGCATCTATGAATATGACTACGCCGGAGACATCTGGGAACGCATCTACAAATATACCAGCCCACGTGATGAAGTCATCGGTGTCGGAGACAGGCTCGTGGTCGATTTTAAAGATGCGGGATTATACTCTTATTTAAGCGGTACCTGGGATAGATTTTATGTGGGGGTCGATGTTGAAAAAACAGTTCCCTTCGGGGACAATCTGGCCGTCGATTTTGGAACAGCATACGGACTTTATCTGTATGACTTTGATACCGATGTTTGGACACGGATTTACAAAGGAGTTCAGATCGAAAAGATCGTCGAATTTGATGGTAAGCTTGCAGTGGATTTCGGTACAGCTTACGGGCTATATGTATACGAGCCCGGCACCGACACCTGGACAAGGGTTTATAAGGGAGTCGCCATCGAAAAGCTCGCGGGTTTTGATAACAAGCTGGCCGTTGATTTCGGCACTGCATACGGCATTTATGAATATGACTTTACTTCAGATACATTTAGCAGGATTTACAAGTACAGTTCTGAAAGAGACGCGATTGTACCGGTGAATGTTTTGGATTAATCTATCATTGACAGGCAGTTAGGTTTTATTTTTTAGCAAACTGATTTAAAAAAATAGTCAGTCAGTATGCATACCATACACTCAATAAAATGGTTTTATTCTTATTTGTGATGGTACTACTATAATATTATACTTACACTAATACAGCGGGAAAAAAGAGAATGCAAAAAATTACTAAATCAATTTTGACAATAATAATATTAATAATATTGATACCGTTGTCATCAAATTCACAGACGGTTGTTTGTGCAATTGATCACTATTACGAAACACATGATTCAGCAATGGAATACTATGTGTCCTTACCTTTACAGGGGAGGTTCGGTGGAAGGGGGAATTGTTGGAAAAATGGAGAATTAATTGGATACCCTGAAGGAACAACACCTGACGATTGGAGTGCTATTGGATATGTTACAGGTGGAGACGGTGTTAATCTAATATATGTAGGTCATATAGTTTATCCGATTAACAGTGATGTCTGGGATATATACTTGGCCACTATAACAGATACAGATGGTGACGGCCAACCTGACATAGAAGATAACTGCCCGGATATAGCGAATTCTGATCAAACTGATACGGATAAAGACGGCATCGGCGATGCCTGTGATGATTGTTCCTTAAACCTTTCCGCTGTTAGCCAGAAACTCCTCCCCGGAGGAACCACGACCATAACAGCTTCGACAGATCCAAGTGATATGTCCTTAAGCTGGAGCATGCTCAAAGGTAGAGGAAATGCAAATGCCTCTTATTCATTGGACTCTTCAAATAGAATCATGACTATAACGGATGTATCCGGAGAAGGCAGCATTATAGTAAAGGTTGTAAACTCCAGCGACTCTGAGTGTAATGATGAAGTAGAAATAGAGATTGGTTGCGACGACTGTGCAAACGGCAGTACTTGTGACACAAGTGGAAATTCTGAACACGATACAGAGTCTATACATTCCCGATTCAGTCTTGGAAAAACAGGAAAAGGAAAATCAGCAGGAAAAATCTACCTTAACGCGGAAACCGCAGACCCCTTAAATTCAACCCCGCAAATACTCAAAGCTTTAGATTTTGGATCTGGTGTACAGATACTTAAAAATGGGGATTCAATTCGTCAGGTAATTTCAACAGATGTTTTTGTAGACATTACGGTTGCAAACACTTTCAGCTACGACATGGCATTTTATAAATTAGATGACATGGGTTATAAACTTAATGGTTTCTACAAAGTGCTTGATGGTGCAATACCCATAGTGACTTACACTATCGCAAACCCTGATGCTTCCTCCACAGTCTACAACCGCTTAAGAATCACAGAAACAAGACCCAGTGGTACAAAAGTTCATGAGTACAACTGGGACCAGGCCCAGAACACCTGGAGTTTGAGCAAAGGAAACGGCCTGGTTAAAATAGAACGTAAAGAAGAAAATCTGGGCGGAAATACAGTCATTACAGAAACAGTCAAAAACGCTGCGGACTTTGCGGCCTCAAATATCAGGACCACCTATCACGATTTTGCATGGGGCCGTGAGATTATCGAAAAAGTAATTGATCCGGATGGTGCGGCATTAACCACAGTAAAAACTTACCATGAAACCATGGGAGTAGACGGCTACGGAAAACTAGCCACCCGGATCAATCCCAATGGTTCGTGGACAAGATACGAATACGACGCAGACGGCAGAAAGATCACAGAGATCAAATCCTGGCTGGACGCACCTGTGGGCACAGCACCTGAACAGGTAAAAGCTGTTTATTATAACTATACACCCGTAGACGCGTTTGACTCCAGTGCGTCAGAAGATGTCAGAAGAGCCCGTGAGATCAGGACAAGGATACTCGGAGAAACCGTATCCAATACATACCATGTCTATCATGTGGATGGACCAACCGGAGAGCGCACAGAAATCACAGAACAATGCACCAGCGGATCTGCAGCCTATGGTGACACGACTAATCTACGTACCACAAAAGTGACCCATCCTTTCAGCGAGACCTTGCCCACATCTTGGCAGGTTAAGTCCTTGACCTATCCGGATGACCGCCTGGACTCATATACTTACGAATACGGCACCTACACCCCCAATGCCGATCCAGGCCTTCCCGGTACATTTGCACCAGGTGCGGGTACGGATATTCGTACGACAGCGGTTCACGGCACAGCTGCCAGTCCGGACGGCATTGCCAATAAAACCACCCGTGAGATCAGCATCGAAAACAATGTGGGTAATGTCCTCCTTTCAGAAACCGAAGCATACAACGGCGCAGGCTATGAGCGCATCCACTGGACCGTCAAACTCTATGACGATCTGGGCCGGGAGACCGATACCTACCAATCCAACAATACCCATTCAGAAAGCGCCTGGGGCTGCTGCACAAAGGATAGTCAAACCGATGCCCGTGGTATTACTGTTAATAATATCCTGCACGATGACCTGGGACGCGTACTCACCCGGGTTAAAGAAGGCTCTGCCTCACATGAAGATATTACCACCGCATACACCTACGATGCCGAGGGCAGAAGGCTTTCACAGACCACCAGTGCTGGCCACATGAGTTTGAGCACATCAACCATCTATGACCTTGCCGGCAGAATTGAATCGAGTACAGACACTGAAGCTTTAACCACGACATACGCCTATAGCCCGGACGGCAGGATCACCACCATTACCCGTCCCGGTAATATCATAGAGACCATGGAACGATATATTGACGGCCGGATCAAACGTATTGAAGGCTCCGGTGTGGTTAATAAATATTATACCTACGGTGTAAACCCGGATCATACCCGCTGGACACAGGTTAATTTAAACACCCCTGCCTCTCTCATGTGGGAAAGGACCACGGTTGATATGCTTGGCCGAACCGTAAGCATCGAGAAACCCGGATACACCGGTACAGAAATCACGGCCTATTTTTATAACGCGAATGGTCAAATCGAAAAGATCACATCACCTGAAATGATCGACACCCTGTTTGTTTACGACCAACTTGGCAGCCAGATCATGAGCGGCCTTGATCTGGGTCACAACGGAACCCTCGATCTTGCATCCCTGGACCGGATCACAGAATCGGATACATCCTTTGCAAAAAACGGCCCGGACTGGTTTTTGGAAAAAACACAAATGGTCTATGATCAGGATGGCAGCAGTACAGCCACCACCACAGGAACTCAAAGAACCCGATTAACCGGTCTGACCGGTATTGTGAGTGAGACCACATCAATCGATATCCACGGCAATCAGACCGTTCAGCAGGTATCTATTGACCGGGCCAGTAAAACCGAGACCCGAACCGTGAATCATCCGGATTCCATGACTGATGCTGTTTCTGTCACAGAAAACGGCCTGCTCCGATCCACCCTGTCAAGGACTGGTGCCGCGTATGACTATTACTATGATTTTTTAGGCAGACGCGCGGGCGGTATGGACGGCAGGGGTGTAATGACGGCTATCAACTATCATGACAATAAAAACCAGGTACTAATGTATGATTCGGGAAACAGTCCGGTCAGTTATGAGTACGATCCTGTGACCGGCAGAAGAACCTCTGAAACAAACATTTTAAGTCAGATTAAATATTTTATGCACGACGACTTCGGCAATGTCATTCAAGTATGGGGCAATGCCGCGGAACCGGTCACATACATGTATGACGAATACAGCAGACTCTTCGGCCTTGCCACATATCGGGGCGGAAGCGGCTGGGATCAGCCCACATGGCCGTCCGGCACTACCGGAGACGCGGACTATACCATCTGGCAATACCAGGAAGAAACCGGCCTGTTATTATCCAAAGGCTACGCGGACGGGAAAGCGGTCAACTATACATACCAGACCGGCGGAAAACTTCATACCCGTACCTGGGCCAGGAAAATCGGTCAAGCGGATCTGGTTACCACGTATACCTATGATCTTATGACCGGCGAACTTACTGAAGTCGATTATTCTGACGGCACCCAGGGCAGCACATTTACCTATGACCGTCTGGGCAGACAGAAAACCGTCAATGATTTAACCGGTACCCGGACCTTTGCGTATAACTCAGCGCTTCAGTTAGAATCCGAGACCATCAACGGTCTTTATAATAGAACCATTACCCGCGAATATGATCAGGGCGGTGAGGTCATGGGCCGATATATGGGTTTTAACACCGGACCTGACTACCGTACAGACTATGGTTACAATCCGCAGAACGGACGATTTGAAATCGTCGGATGGAACATCGGCGGTTCAATGGACGCGGCCATGTACTCATTTGTAGAAAACACTGATCTGGTCAACGGCTACACAGCCGGTCCTATGGGAGAGCGGCAAGTTACTTACGAATATGACCAGTATCGCAACCTTAAGAAATCGGTCAAAAACGAGTACAACACTCAGGTCATCTCTAAGTATGACTACACCTTTGACGAGCTTAACCGCAGGGCTACTATGAGCACAAGCGGAGCCGCACCCTGGCAGGAACCGGTTCTCCCCTCAGAGAGCACCGGTTATGTTCCAAACCAGTTAAACCAGTATGATCAAAAGATGTCCATGACTAAACCGGAGAGCACTGACTTCATTTACGATGATGACGGTAACCTTGTCTCCACCAATGAGATGATCAACGGTGATATGAAAAACACCATCTACATCTACGACGCGGAGAACCGGTTGAAATCCATAGAGCCTGAAATCCCTGAAGAAGGGGACCAGAAGCTCTTTTTTGAATACGATTACATGGGCCGCCGGGTGATAAAGGATGTCAGCACCTTTGAATCCGGTTCATACCAGCCCGGTACGCACAGCAATTATGTTTATGACGGCTGGAACCTGATCGAGGAAATCATCTACGACGACCAGGGAATGAAATCCCGCTACTATGTATGGGGCATGGACCTGTCTCAAAGTATCCAGGGTGCAGGCGGAATCGGCGGTCTGCTCGCGACCATCGATGGTTCATCCACTTATTATTATCAGTATGATGCCAATGGGAACGTAGGGCAGCTTGTGAATGGATCTGATGGGTCGATTGCAGCGCATTATGAGTACGATCCATTCGGTAACCTCAATTACTCCACCGGCGCTTATGCTGAAGATAATCCATTCCGTTTTTCTACAAAGTTCTTTGACACTGAAACTGAACTTTATTATTACGGCCACAGGTATTACTCTAATACTTTAGGGCGCTGGCTGAACCGGGATCCGATTGGAGAAGAAGGGGCTATACTTTTAAGAAGCAAAGAAAACGTATATAGTACTTTTGATATCTATAAAGAATATAATTTACTAAAACAATATAATGTTATTAATTTATTTAGGGAGGCAGGGCTATTTGAATTAACTAAGGGAATAGAAAATTTTGATTCTCAAATAACATCAAACGCTGCATATGAATTTAGTGATATAAATTTATATGCATTTGTCCTAAATGATCCTGTTGGTGCGATTGATCCTTTAGGTTTAGAGCAATATGGAATTACTAGACCAGAAATTCATCCCGGTGGGCAAGAACACATACACTGGGGTTCGGAGAAAAGACCAAGAAGTGGTGGAGCTATTAACAGAGATGGTACAACAAGACATGGTCCAAGACCACCTAAAAAGGTAATAAAGAAAATTAATGCCAGGTATCGTTGGGGTATAAGGGGTAATGCCCTTTTCATACTATTAGACATACTTGATCTTTATGATGCTCAAAAGCGTGCCGATAATTGTGGGATAAATGATGTATGGCTACAGAAGCTTATAGATGCGGGTGTTCCGATAGTAGTTATTGATAAATCTGGAAAAAGACGTTTATATAATGTGGGGGGTATTTAATGGATTAATTATATAAAAAGGTTATTAAAACAATGATATAGAGAATATTATTAAAATTTTACTTATTTTTGTCATTAATAATTGCAGTGGTTTATACAAAAAACAGGTTAAGGCGACATGGGAAAAAAATTATCTTTTAAAACTTCGATTTTTATAGCTCGTGAATATCTACTAATAGATGATTATGGTAGTGTTCGTATTGATGAAGAAGCTGTTTTTATATCATATGAAGAAGCAAAATCATTTTTAAAATCATTGGAAGAAAGCGATGCTGACACGACCTCATTATTACAATATAGAACGGAAATTGTTGAAATTCCAGTTTCAGGAAAAAAAATGTATGATTATATTAAACGGTGGGTGTTTAGTATAAATGGAAAATTATTAGAAGCGTATCCAGAAACAGATGACAGCAAAACAAATTTAATGCGTTTTTCATATAATAAGAAATTTGAAACAGGTGATATTGTATTTATAAAACCTAATTTACATAATAGTTTATCTCCATTTATAAATGGAGAGTTTGCTATAGTAATAGATACGCCTACGGATAAAGAGAGTTGGAAAGCTAAAGGATATGATTTGAAAGAATGGGAACCTATGTATAATCTTCACCATATAACTGATAATGGAATAATAAACCATCGGCATATTTATGAAGAGTGCATAGAGAAGCCTGAGGATAAGCTGCCAATAGAATTAATATTTTTAAAAATATATTCTGAACATTTAAAAAAGAAAAAAGAAATATCACAAAAGACAATAAATGATATATTGAATAACTTAGTCTATGTTAGAAATACTAAAAAGTTTGATTTAAAGAAAAAATTTGTGGAGAATGAGATGTTATCAAGTGAACCATAAATATAGAAAAACAATGGGGTCTTGACTCTTGACAGATTGAACAGTTAAATATCGTTCTAAACGCTCAATTGACGGGCAGTTAGAGAGAATAATCTCTGACTGCCTTTTTAATTTGAAGGGTTGGTGGGTGGGAATAGATATTAAAATCAGACCGCCGCTTTCAATTTGTTTTAAGGTTTTCACCTGGCGGGATAAATGTCACTTTATATAAGACAATTTTATCGGACGGCATTTTTACCATAGCAAATAAAACAGGGAAAAATTCTGTACGATCAAAATTACTTATGTAAAATTGCAGTTTATCATGACAGGAGAAAACCGTTAAGATCAGACAAGCGGCGTCCTTCTTGTTTTGAATAAAATAGACCGGCTGTGAGCGCAGGAAGCGGAAGACCTGCATGCTCTTCGCAGGGCTGAAGCCCGAGCACACAGACGCTGCCTTGTTATTTACTCACGCCTTTAAGGAAGTTGTCAATTGTTTGTAACAGGACTTTTTGCTGAAAAGGTGGAAGGGCTTCGATTTTTTTCATTCGCCGAATAAACTTCAAGCTGAATCCGTTGCCTCCAGATTTTGGAGTCTTTAATCCCAGGAGTTCATCAGCAGACACCTTCAGTGCCTTGGCTAACGGTCCTATTAAATGTGACGGCGGGTATTGAGTCTCCCTTTCGTAGTACGCAATAACTCTGTTTGAAACGTCCACCTTCTCGCCTAATTCTTTTTGTGTAAGCCCTTTAGACTTTCTTATTTGAGCCAGTCTTTTACCGAACCCTTCTATAGTTGTTTTACTTTTCATGCCATAAATATATCACAGGTTTTAGATTTTTCCATTTTTTGCTTGACACACAAAAACGATAATCGTAAATTAAGGGAACTAAGAAATCTTATCTTTTTTGAGGTAATTTTTTCTTGACAGGTTTTTAAGGAGTGCAGAAAAAAGGCCATCAACGGTTACTTTGGCGAGTGTCAGTTGATGGCCCAGAGAATGAGCTTCAAAGGGGCAAAACCCTTTGAAACTGCTTTCTTTTTCTTATCCAATCTCCCCTTAAAAGTCAATTTAAAATCCACATGGAAAGGAGGTGATTTTATTGAACAAGATCAGACTTGAGACCACAGATATATTTAGAGGTGCGTATTTTCTCTGCATGGGCGGCAGTTTAGCTGATGTCAGGTTCCGATGTACCGGAAAGCAGATCGCATCATTCATGTTTACCGGCACAGATCTGGATCAACTGGACAAAGATTATATGAGCGGTGATGCCCTGGTTAATCCCATCCAGTTCAGGGAATCCTTAAACCGTCTAAGGGATATTCTTTTTGAGAAATTGCGAGATAACCACACTAAAGGGAGATATGAGAATGATAGAAAACGATCAAATCGAGCACATCAAAACTACCGTTGACCTTGCGGCCCTTGTCCGAGCCAAGGGCGTCACCCTTAAAAAGAACGGCAAAGGCTATATGGGTCTTTGTCCCTTCCACGATGATCATACCCCATCCCTTTCAGTAAACCCCACCACCAACCTTTGGAAATGCTTTGGCTGTAACACCGGTGGAGACGTAATCCGCTTTGTGGAGCTGTTTGATAAAGTCGATTTTAAAACGGCTGTTGAACAGTTAGCAGATAATGGATTTAAAAAAACCACAGTTAAATCTTCATCCAAACAAAAACCATTATCAGTCAAAGAAAGAAAACTCCTTGCCCGTGTCGTATCCTATTACCAGCACACACTTACAGGTGAGGACTCACGGGGAATCAAGTATCTGAAAAATGACCGAGGCATTACAGACAATCAAACATTAAAGGATTTTGGTGCAGGCTATGTAAACGGCACTTTGCTTGATATCCTTCCCCAGGACCCGGAGGTCATCGATGCACTGAAACACATAGGCATCTTAAACACCAAGGGTCACGAAACCTTTTACAACTGCGTGGTGTTCCCCTTGTACAGCAATCGAGGTTCAATCGTAAACCTTTACGGACGCAGCATTGATGATGACGGTCAAGTCACCCACCTTTACCTTCCCGGGCCACGATCCGGGATCGTCAACCGTCAGGCCGTAAAGCGTTCACAAACCATCATCC
>JAUVGT010000140.1 GCA_030593645.1 Deltaproteobacteria bacterium | reverse complement strand
GCTAACACCGGGAGTACTTTATTGTCAAAGTTTTCGATTCAACTATATGATAAAGGTCGATGCCAAATCAGGCATGAATTGGCTGATGCAGAAATTATAACGGATTTGCCTCCAGAGTACGGCGGCAATGGAAAGTCATTTTCCTCCACTGATTTAATTTCAGCTGCACTGGGTACTTGTATTCTAACTTCAATCGATAGCATTCTTGAGCGTGAAGGGTATGATCCAAAAAAGATCAGGATTTCAGTAGTAAAAACTTTATCTGAAAATCCCAGGATGATTAAAACAATCAGTTTGGAAATATTCTATCCCGAAAAAATAGGTGGCGTGCTATTAAAAAAGTTAGAAAGAGCCATGGCAATATGTCCTGTAAAGCGCAGTCTAAATGAACGGGTTGAAATTAAAACACAATTTATAACCGGATAAGAATCCCCCTGTCGCTGGTTGGGTCGGCGAGAAAAATGCCGGTCCACAGCTTTTCGGTTATGAAAGTAAGATGGTCTCGTAAAAAGTCCGAATTAGACGATTTCGTAAAAGGTTCAAATTCAAGGCGTGCAAATTTCGTAATCATGAAGCGTACTTATAGTACGTTGAATGATTGCGAAATGCAGCACAACGCAGAAGTTGGACTTTTTACGAAACCGTCAAGTAAAAGTGTATCATCATTATTTGTTTTGCAGTTTCTTCCGGCGGTACCGGAACGTGTGAAGGTTGAGATTAAGAAGCTTTGCCGCCTTGCTTTCGTTGCCGCCGGTTATTTTCACAGCTTCATCAAAATAGTGCTTTTCAAAACGGTTTTGTAAGGCCGGAAAGTCAATGCCGCTGGCTGGCAGGCCGGGGAATTCCATATGGCTGTTTTCCAGTTCCTGTGGTTTCAGAAACGTATCAAATCCCAGATCATGGGGCATCAGCTCGGGTCCCTTTCCGATCAACACCCCCCTTTCAATTATATTTTTTAACTCGCGTACATTACCGGTCCAGTTATGATTTTTCAGGGCAGCAGCGGCTTTGTGTGAAATTCCCGTAAACGTCTTTTCAAATTTACTGCTGAACTGACTTAAAAAGTAGTGAGCCAAAAGCATAATATCATTTCGCCGTTCAGTCAGGGAGGGCGCTTTTAATTGAATCACGCTGATCCTGAAATAGAGGTCTTTCCTGAGAAGGCCCTCTCGGGTCATGTGAACAAGGTCTTTATTGGTTGCTGAAACCACACGCGTGCGAATCTGTCGTTTTTCCGTACTGCCGATTTGGTAAAATTCACCGCTTTCAAGGAACCTCAATAATTTTGCCTGGGCTTCAAGACTCAGGTCACCAATTTCGTCAAGGAAAAGGGTGCCGTTTTCAGCATCTTCAATCAATCCTTTTTTTCCGGATGACCTGGCGCCGCTGAATGCTCCCTCTTTATAGCCGAAAAGTTCACTTTCAATCAAATCTTTGGGGATGGCGGCACAATTGACCGTAACAAAATTTCCTTTGAAATTCGGACTCCTGTAATGGATCGCACCGGCAAGCAGCTCTTTGCCGGTTCCGGTTTCACCGAGGATGAGGATGGGGGTGTCAGGGCTTTTGGCCACCATTTGTAAAAATTCCATCATGTCCTGAACCGTGTCGCTTTCCCCGATAAAACACGGAAGGTTTTCCCGCAGGTATTTTTCCTGAAGTATACGCACTTCTTTTCTGAGTCTGATTGTTTCGATCGCATTATTAATGGTTACCTCAAGCCCATCCATCTGCAACGGCTTTACCACATAATCATATGCTCCAAGCTTCATAGCGGAAATAACAGTATTTATATCTTCATACGCGGTGATCATAATAACCGGAATATCGGAAAATGTTTCCTTGATTTTACCAAGGGCATCTATTCCGCTCATGCCCGGCAGGCCGATATCGAGAAGAATAAGATCGGGCGGTGATTGGGTCATTTTTTCAAGGGCCGCTTCAGCATTTGAAAAAGAGCGTATCTTATAATCGCCTTCCATGGCCATGGTCAGGCTGTCTCGAATGGTTTCTTCATCATCAATGATGAATATGGAATATGAAATCATTACAATTTTTCCGTTGATTGACCTGGGATTTTGACGATAAACTTTGCGCCGCCGAGCGTAGAAGACAACACATCAAGAATACCGCCATGGTCAGTGATAATCCTGTGACTGATACTTAATCCTATTCCTGAGCTGTGTTTCTTTGTGGTATAAAACGGATCAAAAATCATATTTTTTAAATGCTCCGGCACGCCGGGGCCGGAATCACAAACCTCTATACAAACCGTGTCGTTTTCCAATAACGTGGAAATCGTTATCCTTTTGCCGGTCGTTTTATTTTTCATGGCTTCTGACGCATTTGCAATAAGATTAAGTATCACCTGTTCAATCATATGAGAATCCGCGTTACATTTCGGCAAATTTGAAGCCAGATTTATATCCAACTGAATTTCGCTTTTTCTTAGTGTGACCGATGAAAGATTAATCGCCTCCTCAGCCGGCTGGTTGATATCTATCATCATGAAGCTGGGTTCACCCGGCCTGGAGAAATCCATAACTCTTTTAATCACCGATTCAATCTTATTTGAAGCGGATTGGAGTTGGAATAATATTTTAGCCACTTTTTCTGGGTTTTCGGTTTTTGTGCATACTTTTTCCATGGCCTTTAGATAAATATTGATGCCGGAAAGAGGATTTCTGATCTCATGGGCAATTCCGGCTGCCACTCGACCTAAAGATGTCATTTTGTCCTGAATCCTCAGCAGATGCTCAAGCTTTTTGGTGTGAGAAATATCCATCAAATTCACTAAAATGGCCTCTTTCCCCTGATATTCAATTGAGCTTAAACGACAATGTACCCATATCATTTCAGTGCCGGCATTTGAGTTTTTGGCAGGAAAAAATCTGAATTCAATGTCCGCGTTTTCGATTTTTCCTGATTCAATATCAATGAAAGAATAACGAGCCTCTTCAACATCATCAGGATGAATCATGTCGAAGTTGTTAAATATAAAAAAATCAGGTCTCGTTCCGAAAAGTCTTTTATGCTCCGGATTCTGATATACGATCCGATTGTTCTGAATAATAGAAATGCATGTATGTGAATTTTCAACCAGGTCTCTGAATTGTTTTTCACTCAGTTCGAGCGCTTTTCTATCCCTTTTTCTCTCAATAACTTTTCCTGCTCTTACCGCAATGGTATTTATCAGTTTTTTTTCTTCTTTGATAAAGGGACCGGTATCGGCATCTGGTTTTTTTAGAAATCCAACTTCCAGCAATCCAATTTTTTCATTGTGAAAAGTAATAGCATGTGACAGCATCCAATCTGTTTTTTTAAAACCAGCTGTTTTAAACTCCTGGTGCTCAAGTGTAATTCGGGCACATGTAGTTTCTGGAAACTGCATGGCAGACGGTATGAGATCAACCGCACCTTGAAGTATCTGCTCCAGTGAAACATTTGGTTTTTCAACAAGGCTGGAAAAAGAGAAAACGTAGTTCAGTTCCTTGACCCTTTTTTTAAGAGCGGTTTCTGCCCTTTTATGTTCTTCTTCCTGTCTGATTCTATAGAGCCCAAATGCAATATCTCCGGCGATTTCTTCAACAAGAGCCTGCTCAATGTCTTCTGAAATCAGTTCTTTGGGTATCGAAACAGACATTAAACCGTAACGTTTTTTTTCATGTATCAGAGGTGCTGTTATTGTGCCCCAATCAGCGTGTTTCAATGATAAAGGGCAATCAGTACATGATAACGGCGGATTTTTAATCAGAACAGTCTTGGTTTGTTCGATCGCTCTTTGCGCGCAATCGACAAATTTACCGCGTTTCATTTCTTCAACGATGGGAAGAAAATCTTTACCAATACCGGTTTCCGCGTACTCATCCAACATGTGTGATGCATCCAGAACAATGAGCCAGACTTTGTTGTACCCACGGTTTTTAACTAAAATGTTACAAATATTTTGAAGCAGGCGCTTCCGGTCCTTTACCCTGATCAGGAGGCGATTCACATCTCGAATCGCGCGAAGCGCGAGGTTTAAATGTTCTATTTTTTCACTGTAATTTTCGCTTTTTTCATGCATAATCATCAAAATAACAAAAAAAAGTTCAATGGTAAAGATATTCATCAGAATTGCTGTTAGGGTTTTTTCATCGGAATATCCCATTTTTTCATATATTTCCAGATCGAAGCCCGGCTTAAACCAACCCTGCGGCCCACTTCCGCTTTATTCCAGTCACTATCCTCGAGAACGTCGATAAGAAATTCCCGTGTCAGTTTTCTTTTTTCGGGTTTTGAGTCGTGAATATGAACGGATTGGTAACTCGCCTTGCCCCTGTATTCCATTTGTCGTATTTCAACCGGCAGATCAAAGATATCAATGTGCTCATCTGTACAGAGCACAAACGCATGTTCAATCGCATTTTCAAGTTCACGGATGTTTCCCGGCCAGTTGTAATCCAATAGAATTCTCATGGCAGACTGGGTCAGGCTGCTGATCTGCTTACCTGTTTTTTTGTTCTGGATATTGATAAAATGCCTGGCCAGGGGCGGGATATCGACTTTTCGTTGACACAGGGGCGGGATATCTATGGGAAACACTTTTAACCTGTAATAGAGGTCTTCTCTAAATTCTCCTCGTTTCACCAGTTCATACAGATCCCTGTTGCTCGCGGTGACGATCCTGATATTTATTTTTCGTTTCTTCGATTCACCGACTCTCTCCACTTCCCGTTCCTGAATGGCACGCAGAAGTTTGACTTGTATTAAAGGACTGATCTCCCCTATTTCATCAAGGAAAAGAGTCCCGCCATCCGCCTCTTCAAAACGGCCGGTCCGATCACGATTGGCATCGGTAAAAGCACCCTTGACATGGCCAAACAATTCGCTTTCCAGAAGCGATTCAGCCAATGCGCTGCAATTCACTGTTACAAAGGGCTTATCAGCCCGGCTGCTGTTATAGTGAATGGCGCCTGCCACCAGCTCTTTTCCTGTTCCGCTTTCACCTTGAACAAGTATGGTGGCTTCACTAACGGCAGCCGCTTTGATGGCTGAAAAAACCCGATGCATGACATTGCTTTCACCGATAATGTTATCGAGCCGGTGGATTTCGCCCAATCGGCGGCCGGCGGCTTCCGCGAATAAACGGGCTTGATACAGTTCTGAAAGGTTTGTAATCGTTTCCACAATCCCCTGAACTTTTCCATTGTGATCTTTAATCAACCGCGCGTTTTTAAAAACCGGTATATTGTTGCCGCTTTTATGACACAAAAAACATTCTTTTCCATCCACACTGCCATGGGAAAATATTTCACACTCATGAATACCCGCGGGACATTTTCCCCCGAAACATCGATTGAAATTCAGCATTGTACACGGCTTCCCGATCGCCTCCTTTGCGGTAAATCCCGTGATCAGCTCCATTGATGGATTCCAGGATGTGATCCGCCCCCTGGTATCAAGTGTAAAAACTCCGTCCGCCATCGATTTCAATAGCAGACGCGCGAAATCGGGAGATAATAGTTCAGGTCTATGGTTGTCCATTTTTGCCACCCATCCGTTATTTCCCATGTGTTAAACGTTTTATCATTCAAAGAATTCAATTCCAACCGTCAAAGAATTCAATTCCAACCGTTACACAAGCGCCACCGGTGTGCTACGTTGAGTATAAGTGGCGCCACCGTTCCTGTCAACCCCTATCCCTTCGCTACCAATAAAATAGAAATATTAAATGGATATCCAAATTATTTCTTTTATTATCAGTGATTTATTCTTAAAATGTTCACAACCACCATATTCTGAGCAAAATGTTCAATTGTGGCATGAAAATTGTTAATATCATGAATGGTGATGTTCATAGTTACAAAAAATGTTGATTCAATGATTGACGGTTTCGTAAAAAGTCCAACTTCTGCGTTGTGCTGCATTTTGCAATGATTCAACGTACGATAAGTACGCTTCATCATTACAAAAATTGCACGCCTTGAATTTGAACTCTTTACGAAACCGTCTAGTTCGGACTTTTTACGAGACCATCAATGATTGAGTAGTAAAGAAGATGAAAAGTCGGGAGATTAAAACTGCTGAAGAATTAAAACAGGTGATTCAAAAAGGTGTAACGCTGGTCGATTTCAACGCGCCATGGTGTGCTCCCTGCATCGCGCAGGAACCGATTATCGATATACTGACAGAACGATTTAATGGCCGGGCAAAAATAACCGCCATGAATGTTGATGACCATCCGAAACTGGTCAAAGAGCTGGGAATCCGGAGTGTTCCGACACTTGTTTGTTTTAAAAATGGCAAAGAGATACAGCGCCTGGTCGGTCTTCAACCCGAAGCAGCACTCACCGAAGCTCTGGAAAAAATCGTATCTTGATCAAAGAGCAGAATATGGGCAAAGATACATACGATCTGAACCAAACGTTCAGGTTTAATTGTTGGAATGCTCATAAAAAAAAGGGAAGGCTTGGCATTACCTCCATTAATTCAATTCCCTTTCCGGTGACAGGTCGATCGCTTATCAATGTATTCAAAGATCGGCCTGTTCACCGGTCCACGTATGATTCGATGCATCCAATTTATAACCTCTGTTTATACTTTCAGAATTGAAATCAATAGAAAAAAGGGTTAGTGTTTTAAATGATCGATTGCAAAGGTTCGATAGTAATAAAACCGCCAAATAGAAAAGGACAGCATCAATGAAATTTCTAATTATCGGGGGAGACGCGGCCGGCATGAGCGCTGCCAGCAGGGCAAAAAGAACCATGCCCGATCTTGAAATCACTGTTCTGGAAAAAACAAGGGACGTTTCATACAGCGCGTGCGGTATGCCATACAATATAGCGGAACCTGAACGGGACATCGAAGAGCTTGTTG
The DNA here is from genome assembly GCA_030593645.1 of Deltaproteobacteria bacterium. Lineage (GTDB taxonomy): Bacteria > Desulfobacterota > Desulfobacteria > Desulfobacterales > JAUVGT01 > JAUVGT01. The sequence continues at coordinate 4,171 of JAUVGT010000140.1, read as the reverse complement.
TACGTAAAGCCTCGGTTTTCAGGGAAAAACAGGGAATCAATCTATTAACGGGTCATGAGGTAACATTAATTTCTCCGGACACAAAAAAAGTCTCCGGATTGACCGATAAAGGGAATGATTTTGAAGTCTCTTATGACAAACTATTTATTGCGACCGGAGGGACGCCGATTATTCCTGACCTTCCGGGTTTTGATCATCCCGGAGTGTTTGCCCTGAAAAGCCTGGACGACGGAAGAAGAATAAAAACATATATCAAAGAAAAAAATGTAAAAAAGGCCATTATTATTGGTATGGGTTATATTGGTCTTGAAATGTGTGACGCATTGCGTAACCGTTCAATTGAAGTCGTGATGGTCAAGCCGGGCCCCATTTTTCTTCCCTGGATGGCTGAAGATTTATCCGACGTGATTCGCAGTGAATTGGAAAGCCATCAGGTTAATCTGTTCCCGGGACATTCGATTCAAAAACTCAGTTTAACTGACGGACGTTTTTCTTTAAAATGCGAAGACTTGACTCTTGAGGCAGACATGATTCTGGCTGCCATAGGGATCACACCGAACAGTGACATCGCGCAGCAGGCAGGACTCGGTATCAGCGTAAATGATTCGATTGCGGTGAATCAAAAACTGATGACGTCGGATGAGAACATTTACGCAGGCGGAGACTGCGCGGATGCTTTTCATGTGGTAACAGGCCAGAAGGTATGGGTTCCATTGGCTTTACGCGCGAATCGGGCCGGCTGGGCGGCAGCGGACAATATTTGCGGTAAGAATGCTCTATTACCGGGTATAGCAGGTACCGCGGTATTCAAAGTATTTGATCTTGAAGTGGCACGCACCGGTATCACAGAAAAGGAAGCCATTGAGTTCGGGTTTGATCCGGTCGGTGTTGCAGTCAAAACCCGTTCCCGGGCTCATGCGCATCCGGGCTCGAAAACCATACACATTTACATCATTGGTGATCAAAAAACGAATCGTCTTTTAGGTGTTCAGATGGTTGGGAATGAAGGTGTCGCGCACCGGATTAATGCCGCGGCAGTGGCACTGCATGGACGTATGACGGTCGAACAGTTCAGCGAGACGGATCTGGCCTATGCGCCCCCCTTTGGGCCGGTGTGGGATCCGCTGCTGACCTCCGCAAATCTGCTGTTGAAAAAACTTAAAAAATGATTAGAGTATAAACAGGAATGATGGTTTCGTAAAAAGTCCGAACGAGACGGTTTTGTAAAAAGTTCAAATTCAAGGCGTGCAAATTTCGTAATCATGAAGCGTACTTATCGGACCCGCCCTGTTAAAACTGTTTTTTTATTTAACAGGGGAGTTGAATGATTGCGAAATGCAGCACAACGCAGAAATCGGACAAAAAGTGTTGTTTTGCAAAGGTCTCGTGGATTGATTCGCCTCCAGCGGACTAACTGCAGGAATAGCAGATGGCAAAAAAGAATATATCAAATGATTTACCGGGGAATACCACTGAGATCATTCTGGAAAGCATTTCAGACGGTGTTTTTACTGTAGATCACAATTGGCACATTACATCCTTTAACAAGGCAGCTGAAGAAATCACGGGTATTTTACGATCGGAAGCCATTGACAGACCGTGCTGGGAAGTTTTCCGATCAAATATGTGTGAAGGTGATTGCGCGCTGCGCCGCACCATGAAAGAAAAAAAATCGTTTGTAAGCAGCTCCACCTATATTATCAACAGTCATAAAAAACGTATACCGATCACAGTTTCCACATCTTTGCTGAAAAATGAAAACGGAGATGTATTGGGAGGTGTTGAAACCTTCCGGGATCTCAGTCTTGTGGAAGAATTACGCAAGGAATTGACGGCCCGCTTTCAAATGGGCGATATGGTCAGCCGCAGCCCGACCATGCAGAAAATTTTTCACTTTTTACCCCATGTGGCGGAAAGTGAAAGCACAGTATTGATACAGGGCGAAACCGGTACCGGTAAAGAACTTCTGGCCAGAGCCATCCATAATTTAAGCCCGCGTAAAGATAAACCGTTTATGGCGATCAACTGCGGGGCTCTGCCGGATTCTCTACTTGAATCCGAACTTTTTGGTTATAATGCCGGGGCGTTTACCAACGCGACGAAAGATAAACCCGGGAGATTTGAGGTTGCCGAAGGAGGAACCATCCTTCTGGATGAGATCGGTGACGTTAGTCCCGCGTTTCAAGTCAGGCTGTTACGGGTCCTTGAAGACGGTGAGTTTCAACCCCTGGGTGCGGTAAAAACACAAAAAGCGAATGTTCGAATTATTGCCGCAACCAATAAAAATCTTCAGCACCTGGTTGAAAGGGATGATTTTCGGCAGGACCTCTTTTATCGAATTAATGTGGTTAATCTGAATCTTCCTCCCCTTCGGGAAAGAAAAGAAGATATTCCCCTGCTCATAAATCGGTTTATCAACAAATTGAACAAACTTAAACAAAGAGCGGTTACCGACTTGGACCGGGAAGCCCTTAAGAGTCTTATCAATCATGACTTTCCCGGGAACATACGTGAACTGGAGAATATTATTGAACATGCTTTTATCCTCTGCCCCAATGGGCTGATTATGCGCAGCCATCTGCCTGCCGGATTTAATTCCGACACAATGAAGAATCCGGAAATGATATCGACGGGTAAACTGGAAAAAAAGTTAAAAGTAACTGAAGCACAAACCATTGTGGATACACTGAAAGAAAACAATTACAATCGACTGGCCGCGGCGCGGGCACTGGGTATGCACAAAAGTACTCTTTTTAGAAAAATAAAAAAACTGAAGATTGATCTGCCGAATGTTGATGGCCGTTCAAAACACAACACGTCTTAACAGGGTCGCTTCTATGCATTAATGAGACCGCATACGGTCTCAAAATTGCTACCCTTACTTCCCTGCCTGATAAATTTTGTTTTAAAGACCAACGATAAACATCCTGATTTCAAACCGTTACTGATTAACATCATGGATAATAGATTTTGGCACAAGGAGTGCATATTCCTAAAGTCAAAGGAGGCAGGGCGAACATGATCACCGCGTTGACTGTCTGGGAAAATCGGATTTCTCCGGTATTCGATTCTTCGCGCACGCTTCTTGTGGCGGAGATCGAAGATAAAAAAATATCAAACAGGCATTACGAACCGTTTAATCCCTGCCTGCCGTCTCATTTTGCAGACAGACTCAACGCGCTAGGCGTTGAAGTTCTAATATGCGGCGCCATTTCTCAGCATCCCGCGGATATTATCGAGGCCATTGGTATCAAACTGCTGGCGTTTATCACCGGGAACACGGATGAATTACTTGAGAATCTTGTAAAGAATAAATCGATTGTTCCGGCATTTCTCATGCCGGGATGCAGAAATCGAAATCATATGAAAAACTGTAAGGGTAAAAAAATAATTCCGAGGCAATCAAAAAAAGGGGGTGGATCAAATGCCGCAAAGAGATGGAACAGGGCCGAAAGGTCAGGGCAAGGGAAAAGGACAGGGGAGATGTAAAACAGGGCAGGACGGCAAAGGAACGGGGAAAAAAACACGACAGGGTAAAAGACAAGGTCAAGGCGCGGGAACCGGACAGGACGGGAATAAAAGCCGCGACCCGGGGAATTGATTCACAATCTATTCATAAACATGGGGTCAAATTGGAAGAAAATGCGAAGCAATCGACGGATACGGAAAAAACAGATGATTAGACTTTTAATCGTAAGCTCAGACAAACACTCATTTGCAGACCTGACATCATTTCTGAAAAAAAAGCCTGATATTGATATATCCTGGGCGGCAAATGGGCAGATTGCCCTGAATATTATCTCCGACAATCCTTTTGATTTGGTGATTGCTGATGATCAGCTATCCGACATGGCCGGTCTGGGTTTTGTACAAAAACTGGTTACTGTCAACCCTGTGATCAACAGTGCCCTGGTAAGCACTCTTTCTCATGATAAATTCCATGAGCAGACCGAAGGGCTTGGAGTTCTTGAACAGCTCCCCCAAAAACCGGATGATGAACATGCAAAGAATTTGTTGGAGAAACTGAAAAAGATCATCAGCTGATTTGTTCTATTCTAAAGTGAAATGATGATGAAAGTAATAGATAACTTATAAGGACACCATTTAAAGATGATACTTAGTATTGCAAGCGGAAAAGGCGGTACAGGGAAAACAACAGTCGCGGTAAACC
>JAUVGT010000419.1 GCA_030593645.1 Deltaproteobacteria bacterium | reverse complement strand
GGATAGTCCTTAAAGTAATACCAATGAAAGTATTCTGTATTCTCAGTGATGAAAGGGCTTATCATTCCAAATCTCCTTTGATGTTTACGCGGGTATTAAAACGCATGGGGATTAACGGGATGTATGTGCCCTTCAAGGTCGAGCCGGGTAACATCGGTCAGGCCATCCAGGGGCTCAGGATTTTAAATATTGCCGGTATAAATATTACCGTGCCATACAAGGAAGCAGTGATACCCTACCTGGATGAACTTTCAGAAGGGGCCAATATCATCGGCGCGATTAATACGATTGTCTGTAACGGGGAAACATTTAAAGGTTATAATACCAATGCTGTTGGAATTATGGATGCGTTAAGCAATAAGGGCTTTGATCCTGAAGGTAAATCAGCACTGGTATTCGGAACCGGAGGGGCAGCAAGGGCGGTGGTATTTATTTTAAACTGGATGCGCACAAATAAAGTTTATGTTGCGGGGCGAAATCAGGAAAAGATAAATGAAATCGTGGAACGCTTCGGGGGGGAAGGTCTCAACCTCGAAGAATTGAGCGAACGGAAAAATTCAATCAGTATCGTTGTAAATACCACAGCGGTTTCAAGTGATGAAGAATCCCCGGAAATGTCTGAGTTAATTAAAAATATGAGTATCAGCGGATGTGAGCTTGTCATGGACCTCAACTACGGCCGCATTCAAAACTTCTGGAAGGATATGGCGCGAAAAAATGACATATCTTTTATGGATGGCCTCTTACCGCTGGCTTACCAGGCCCGGAGAACCTTTGCCCTGTGGACTAAACTCCAGGTACCTCCCGAAGAATTTATAAAGGCATTGAACGGTGACTTCTAACCATTTATCGGAAGCAGCACCGTAAACGTTGAACCTTTACCGGGAGTACTTTCCACTTCGATAAAACCGCCCAATGAATCCACAAGTCCTTTAACGATAGGCAGTCCCAGTCCGGTTCCTGTGATATACCGGGTCTTTTCTTTCCTTACCCTGTAAAACCTTTCAAAGATTTTATCCAGATATTTTGCTTCAATACCAAAACCGTTATCAATGACTTTTACCCGGATATTTACGCCGGCAAGATCCGCCTTAACACTGATTTTACCGCCTTTCGGTGTATAATTTATGGCGTTGGTGATCAGATTTCCGAATATGCTTTCCATGGCTATGGGATCGGCGTTGATAATTGGAAGAGAGTCTTTCGGGAGATCTAATACAAGGGATTGATTTTTCATTTTTGTTCGTGTACCTAAAAATTCGATGATGCTTTTTAAAAGCTGATCAAGCTGAACAGGTTTTGGATCCTGGCAGATCAGTCTTTCTTCGATTCGTGATAGATCCAGGAGATCTCCGATCATGGAAATCAATCCCCTGGTTTTTTCCTGGGCACGTGTTAATATGTGCTGTTCATTTTCCGATACTTCACTCACCTCATCCCGAATGACAAGGGCGAGCTGTTCATGAATGGTGGAAAGAGGTGACCGGAGTTCATGGGATACTTTGGCAATAAATTCAGATTTTAATTTATCCAGCATTTTCATGGAAGTCACATCGACCACGTTTACAACCGCTCCAAGGCATTCCAATTTTTCACCCAAAATCGGCTGGCCCTTGGCCAGAAGATATGTACCGTTTGAAAGTGAAAATTCATAATCGGTGAGATCGTCATAGTCCACATATTTCCCTTTTGAAATATCGACGATCTGGCTGCAAAGTGCTGTATCAGGTATATAATGTTCGATCCCGTTCCCGGTCTTTTTATCAGGTTTTAAATTTAGAAGTTGTCTGAAGGCGGTATTCATTAAAACAACCTGTCCCCCGGTATTGGTTACAACAACTCCGTATGGAAGTGATGTAAGGATGGTGTGAATACGGCTTTTTTCAGTATCGAGGTCTGTCAGGGTCCGCTTTTTTTCCTGTTCGAGTTTTTCCGCCTCATGCTGAAGTCTGGCTTTTTCAGAAGCACGATTTACTGTAATACGAAGCTGATCCGGTTTAAAGGGCTTGGGTATGAAATCATAGGCCCCTTGTTTCATGGCTTCGATAGCCGTTTCAACAGTTGCAAAACCGGTAATAATAATAACGATAATTGTTTCATCATATTCACGAATTTTTTCAAGTACCTCGATACCATCCATTCCCGGCATTTTCAGGTCGAGAAGAACAATGGAAACAGTATCATTTTTTACTATTTTCAGACCTTCTTCACCTCCGGACGCTTTTAATACGTTATAACTCGCCTTTGTCAATATCCGTTCGGATCCGTCCCGGATATTTTCTTCGTCATCTATGATTAATACAGTAATATGATCTTCAGCGCTTCCCACTTTCATCTCCTTCATTCTCCTGGTTATTGACCGGAATAACGATTGTAAACGTTGTCCCCACGTTCATATCACTTGAAACTGAAATTTTTCCGCCATGGTTTTCGATAATGTTGTATGCCAGGCTAAGCCCCAGACCTGTACCTTCCTCATCTTCTTTGGTCGTAAAAAAGGGTTCAAAAATATTTTGAAGATTTTCCTGGGGAATTCCGGGACCTGTATCGGATATTACGATTTTGATATTATTCGTGTTCGGCACAAAAGAGCTGTGCAGTATCAGTTTCCCATTTCCTTTCATGGCCTGGGCGGCGTTGAGTATAATGTTCATAAATACATGGTTCAACTGCTGTATATCGACCTTAACCGGCGGCAGGGAATCTGAAAAATCGGTTTCGATTTCAATATTATGAAACAGCGTTTGACCCTCCAGCAAAAAGAGCGTACGCAGGAGCGCCTTATTGATATTGTGAAAAATCATTTCCTGACTTGATTGGCGTGAGAACTCCAGGAGTTCTTTGACCGTATCACGGCACCGTTCCGCATCCTTCATGATACGCTGCAGGTCTTTATTGACTGATTCATCCAGCTTCTCTTCTTCCATGATAAGGCTGGTAAAGAGGATAATTCCCCCAAGAGGATTGTTTAACTGGTGGGCGACACCGGCAGCCAGTCTTCCCAGCGAAGCCATTTTTTCCGATTGGAGAAGCTGGAGCTGTGTTTTTTTAAGATCTTTCTGAATTTTTTTTTCTTCACGCAGATCATGAAAAAAACCGATGGTCGCCACTTCCTGGTCTCCTTCGTAGATAATGGCCGCATTAAGACTAATCGGTATCATTTTACGATTCTTATTGATCACTTCAATGCAATAGGATCGTAACTTGCCTTTCCCGCCATATTCATCACTTCTGAGCTTTTTCATGATTTCATATGCCAGATTTTCAGGATAAAAATCCCGGATGTCCATGTTGTTTAATGCTTCTTGAATGGAATACCCTGATATTTCAGCGGCAGCGCTATTGAATATAATGATCATGCCTTTTTTATCGGTCGCAATGACCCCATCGATTGAACTTAATATCAGGTTTCGAAGAAAGGCGTTGGAGCGATTTACTTTTTCCTCCAGTCCTCTTGTAACGGGCAGGTCAAAGTCCATGCTCACATATGCTTCTATACCCTTATCGGAATACAATGGATAGGCGTAATAACACGGCACGTGTTCTTTGACCTGGGAGTCTTCTGGTTTGAGCCTGAGGTACGGTTGACCTTTTTCTCTTGATTTTTTTACAGCGCAGTTTTCACAGGGTGTGGGGCGGCCATAAAACACTTCATGGCATAATTGGCCGATAATGTTTTGGTTTTCATTATTATCCAGTTTTTTACTGGCCGCAAGAATTTCAAAATCAGAAGTAACAACAATTAACCGCTTCCCGAAAGCATCGATCGCTTTTAGCAGGTATTCCTGTTCAGTTTTGTTTCGCATGTTTTCCCATATTAGAATAAAAATCCGGGTCCAAAGGGCCCGGCTTTGACTTGTCCGCCATAGCTTTAGCGGCGGTGTATCACCCCTATAAGGGGATTTAACAAGTGCCTAAAGTGCTCTTAAGTGACTAAAGTGCCTAAAGTTAATGAATTCTGTCTGTTTTTATTTAAAAGATGGAGCTTATAGCGACTCCG
>JAUVGT010000441.1 GCA_030593645.1 Deltaproteobacteria bacterium | reverse complement strand
ATAGAAGGCAATAAAAATGCAATACATATCGAAGGTATTATTTCTGACATCAACGATCAAAAACGCGCGGAAAAAATCAATCAGGTCCTCTTTACCATATCAAATTCGGTGAACACAACATTCAACCTGGATGAACTTTATGAATCCATACATAAATCATTGAAGGGTGTTATTGATACGACAAATTTCTATATCGCTCTTTACAATGAAGAAAAAGATTATCTTTTCTTCCCGTTTATCGTGGATACAGTCGACACGGATGGTATCAATTATCCTGAATATCATAATCTCAGCAAGGCAGAACGCCTGTTATTAACTTATGATGTCATCAAAACCGGAAAATCGCTTTTGATTAAAAAAGCGGAACTGCTGGAATATTCTCGTCGGGAAAAGAAAAAGCTAAAGGGAACAGCCGCTGAAGTCTGGCTGGGTGTTCCGCTGGTCATCAAGGAAAAAACCATCGGTGTTATGGCAGTACAGAGTTATAATGACCCGGATCGGTATGACCATAAAGACGCGGAAATACTCCTATCCGTATCAGACCAGGTTGCCATTGCCATCCAGCGCAAACAATCGGAAGAAGCTTTAAAGATCGGTGAAAGAAAAATCAAAACACTTTCAAAACAGACAGAGCAATTTAGTTTGGCAGCAGCCTCGATGATTACGACAAGGGATGAAAAAAAATTCTTTAATATGATCAGTGAAGCCATTGGTGAATATTCTGATTTCAACACTGTTCTGATTTCATATTTTAAAGATAACTCGCTATCAAGAGAAATCATTGGTTCTGCTGGAATACCGGCAAAAGAAATCGAAAGGGTCAACAAAGTAAAACTTACCAAGTTTGATTATACTAAAATGCTCCGGGAATGTAAAAAAATCGGCCGGTATTCATATTACCTTCCGTATACTAAGGTTCATGTGCTTAACCCAAAAGCCACTATCAGCGGAAAAGGATCAATTCCGGATTCAGATCTTATGTGGCACCCACAAGATTCATTTTTTGTCAGAATGAACGATGAAAAAGGCGATCTGCTCGGCATCATATCGGTTGATCATTCAAAATCAGGAAAAATTCCGACTGCCGAAACAGCCAAACCGCTTGAGATATTTTCCAGCCTGATTTCACAAATCATCATCAACAGGAGAGCCCAGCAGCAAAGAAAAATCGCGGAAGCAAAATACCGTACGATTCTTGAAAATATCGAAGATGGTTATTATGAAGCGGATATTGCAGGTACGATAACTTTTGCATCAGACACCACACAAAAAATATTGGAATTGCCCAAAGGAGAACAAACCCTTGTTAAATTTAAACAATTCATGAATAAATCGGATGCGGGAAAAATTCAAAAAATATTTAATACTACTTACGTGACCGGAGAAACGGTAAAAGATTTAAACTGGGTGATGAAGAGAATAAATGGAAAAAAGCGACACATCGAATCTACTGTGTCTCCTGTCGTTGACGAAAAAAATGAAACAACAGGATTTCGTGGTATCCTGCGCGATATCACCGAACGGATAAAAGTAGAAAAACAATTAAAGAAATATCAAAACCACCTGGAAGAACTTGTAAATGAGCGCACCCAGCAACTGGAAGCCGTGAACAAACAGCTTCAGCAGATACAAAAAATGGAATCAATCGGCACGCTTGCCGGCGGAATCGCGCATGATTTTAACAATATCCTTTCTTCAATTATCGGTTTTACGGAACTGGTACTTGACGATGCACAGAAAAACACACTCCTTTACAGCAATGTCCAGGAGATACTTATCGCGGGAAATCGCGCGAAAGATCTGGTCACACAAATACTCACCTTCAGCCGTCAAACAGAACAAGAATTAAAACCTGTTCGGATTGAACCGATTGTTAAAGAGGTTTTAAAACTTATCCGGGCGACACTGCCATCCACAATAAAAATTCGGCAGAATATCTCCAACAAATCATTGATCATGGCTAACCCCGTTAATATCCACCAGGTACTCATGAATCTATGCACCAACGCGGCTCATGCGATGAAAAAAGATGGCGGCATACTTGAAATCAACATCAATGATGTTATACTCGATTTAGATGATGTGATGAAATACATTGATATAAAACCCGGTAAGTATCTGAAAATGAGTGTGAGCGATACCGGGCAGGGTATACCCGCGCATATCATGGACAGGATTTTTGATCCGTTTTTTACAACAAAAGAACAGGACGAAGGAACAGGAATGGGACTTTCTGTAGTGCATGGTATTGTTAAAAGTCTTGATGGATTTATCATACCACGCAGCCTTCCGGGTAAGGGATCCACACTGGAAGTCTATTTTCCCATCGCTCAACCCCGCCAGAATATCTTAAAAAAAGCCATAACATCACCACCCACCGGCAGTGAATCCTTATTGTTTGTGGATGATGAACCGGGCCTTGCGAAAATGAGCAAACAGCTGCTTCTCAACCTGGGATATAAAGTCGAAATCAGTACAAGCAGCATTGACGCGCTTGAATTGCTGAAGAAAAACAAGAATAAATTTGACTTAGTCATCATAGATATGATGATGCCCCATATGACCGGTGAGAAACTGGCAAGCGCGGTCAAACAGATCAACCCGGATTTACCATTCATATTGTGTACCGGATTCGCCGAAGAAATTTCAGAAGACAGGGCCAAAGAATTGGGTTTTAAAGCGTACATCACCAAACCCATATTAAAGCAAACCATCGCGCAAGCCATACGTGACGTGCTAGATCAAAAAATCTAAAAATGGTTCCAAACCGCTATCACGATAAAAATTATCGGTCAAGTCTTTATTTAGTTTTTTAAGGACGTCCCCCTCTTCTGATATCAAGGTCGCTTTGTGCAATCTCCATAAGTTTTTAAAAAATCGGCGAAGGTCGAACAGGTGGGGTGTTGTCTATATATTTATGATATTTTATTGTTGACAAAGTCCTGGTACTCTGTCCCCAATTATTGTTCTTGCTAATAAAACAGGCGGTTAATGAATAAATTTTAACCGCCTGTCAGTCTTTGATTAGTCCATTATGTTTACCGGTACTATCGCGTCTCTTTCAGAAGCATAATTGTAGATCCTGCTAAAGGTATC
>JAUVGT010000318.1 GCA_030593645.1 Deltaproteobacteria bacterium | reverse complement strand
GAAATTTGCACGCCTTGAATTTGAACTTTTTACGAAACCGTCTCATTCGGACTTTTTACGAGATCATCAAACTCACTTCGAGAAAAATGTGTTGAAAATATCAGCAAATGCATTATTCTATTATTTCATTCAAATATTATTATTGTAATAGTATCGAGAGAATAAATTTGACGGTCTCGTAATCCGCCGTAGGCGGACCAACTTTTGCGTTGTGCTGCATTTCGCAATCATTCAACGTACTATAAGTACGCTTCATGATTACGAAATTTGCACGCCTTGAATTTGAACTTTTTACGAAACCGTCTCATTCGGACTTTTTACGAGATCATCAATTTTGGAAACCATAATAAAATATTATCGAGTTGATCGACGTGAAATCAGTTTTATTAAATTCATTCTTGAAGCATATGATAATATTGCGGTATTAACAACGATCGACCGGGATTTGGGTATTGTAAGGATAAGCGTGGTATCCGGTTGTGAAGATGTGGTGGAAATGATTTTGCATGACCTTAAGAAAGATGCTATGATCAAAGAGGTTGCTGATCAGGATTTAGCCTGCATCTACGCATCTAAGGAAGTAAATCTCAGCCAATCCGGGAAAAAGTGACGGATGAAATGAAAGAATTAAATGATTGAAAAATATTTATACATAAACACCATCGGCTGCCAGATGAATGTCTATGATTCAGAACGGATTGCGCAAGTGTTAAAAACATTACAATACAAGCTGACATCTTCTGTCGAGAAAGCCGACTTAATCATCGTGAATACATGCGCCATCCGAGAAAAGGCCGAGCAAAAGGTTTTTAGTTTTCTGGGACGGCTGTCCGGGATGAAAAAAGGAAAACCGGGTCTTATTATCGGTGTGGGCGGCTGTGTGGCTCAGCAGGACGGTGAAAAGGTTTTGGCAAGAATGCCCTTTGTGGATATTGTCTTCGGGACGCATGCGATCGCCCGGTTACCGGAAATGATAAAAAAGGTGGAATCCGGAAAAAGCCGTGTTGTTAATGTGGATATGGCACCAGAAATATATGAATTTCAACCTGTTGAAGAAACAAAAAACAGCGGTTCTACAAGCCGGTTTGTCACCATTATGCAGGGATGTGATAATTATTGCACGTATTGTGTTGTTCCGTATGTACGGGGTAGAGAAATGAGCAGGCTGCCTGCTGATATTATAAAAGAAATTACCGGCCTTGCCAAATCGGGTGTGCGTGAAATTACGCTGCTCGGTCAGAATGTGAACAGCTATGGTAAGAAGGAGGGGCTCTGTTCATTCCCGGAGATGCTTGAATCTATTAATGAAATTAACAGTATTCAACGAATCAGGTTTACCACATCACATCCCAAGGACCTTTCCCTTGATTTGATCAAATCGTTTAAAAATCTGGATAAGCTTTGCAAACATTTTCACCTGCCTGTCCAGTCCGGATCAGATCGAATACTGAAAAAAATGAATCGTAAATATACTTCAAAGCACTATTTTGAGAAAATAAGCACACTGCGTGATTATTGTCCTGAAATAGCGATTTCTTCCGATTTTATAGTGGGGTTTCCAGGAGAAACAGAATCCGATTTTATGGAAACACTTGAAATGATAAAGACAGTTGGGTTTGACAGCCTGTTTGCATTCAAATATTCTGATCGACCGAATGCACCCGCATCTCGCCTTTTGAATAAAATTTCGGATGCCGAAAAGAAGAAGAGGTTGAAAATCCTGCTCGAATTTCAAAAAACCATTACATTAGAAAAAAACAAATCTTTAATTGGTTCAACACAGGAGGTTTTGGTTGAAGGTTTAAGTAAAAAGGAATCTACTGCCGGGGGGAATGGAATCAAAAAGAGAATACCCCTGCAATGGACGGGCCGAACATCAACCAACAAGATTGTCAACTTTACCGGGTATGAAAACTGTGGTTCTCATAAAGAAAAAATAACAGGAAAACTGATCAGAGTTAGAATCGATCGGGCATTATCGAATTCACTCCAGGGAAAGTCTATGAGTGAAAGACCAAAATCATCTGATAACAAAGGAGAAGAAAGTTATGCTGCATAAAGTGAGTATAGCAGGCATAACCATGGACCCTGCTTCAAACGTGCCTATCATTATTTTAAAGACCGAAAACAATGATCAGGCTGTCCCGATATGGATCGGATTACTGGAGGCGACCAGCATTGCCTCCGCACTTCAGAATGTAAATTTTGATCGGCCGATGACACACGATTTGTTTAAAAACTTTGTTGAAAGTGTCGATTATACTGTCACCAAAATTGAAGTTTGTGATTTGAAAGATAATACATTTTATGCGAAAATTTATTTTGAAAATGAGGATAAACCGTTTGAGATGGATGCCCGTCCGAGTGATGCCATTGCCATAGCACTTCGATTTAACGCGCCGATTTATGTTGATGACAAGGTAATCGATAAATCAAGTAAGGGCATTGAATCGGCAGAGGCGCTCGATAAAAGTGATCAGGGTAAAGAGTGGTCTAAATATCTTGAGAATCTTTCTCCAGAAGATTTTGGAAAATATAAGGTATAAATAAAGAGTAAGTTATTTAATCAAGTAAAGATCCGGGCCCAAGTGCCTAAAGTGCGCTTAAGTGACTGAAGTGCCTAAAGTTAATGAATCCTGTCTGTTTTTATTTAAAAGATGGAGCTTATAGCGACTCCAGAACTTTAGGCATTTAAGCGCACTTTAGGCACTTTAGTCACTTCGAACTCAGGCCCCATATTTTTTGACCAGAATATGTAAAAGGGCTTCAACGATTGTATCTTTCATCACCTCAAGTATTGTTCTTCAGAGGATACCCGATAGTCAGGATTGAAAATGCACCATAAAAACCAACCGGATCATGTATCTGTCCATGGGGGACACAGCGGTGAATTTTGCTGTCACGCAAAGGATTCCCTGGAAGAGATTATTAATGCATATATTGAAAAAGGATTTTCATGGGTTGGGATCACCGAGCATATGCCGCCTGTGAGCGATTCTTTTTTATATACGGATGAAAAAAAAGAAGGGCTGAATGCTGAAAAAATGTACAGCAGGTTTGAACGGTATATTTTAACCTGCCGGGAACTTCAGAGAAAATATCATCACTTGATTGAAATTCTGGTTGGCTTTGAAACGGAAACATATACCGGTTCTGAGATGTTTATCAAAGACCTGATCAGAAAGTTCAAACCGGATTATATGGTGGGCTCGATTCACCATGTCAATAATCTTGAAATTGATACTTCCGCGGATCACTATAACCATGCTGCCGAATCGATGGGCGGTATTGACGAACTGTACTGCAGATATTTTGACCAGCAATACGAAATGATTCAGGCACTCAGACCGCAGGTGGTCGGGCATTTTGATCTGATCAGGATATTTGATCCTGATTATCAATCACGGCTTTCGAAACCAATAATCAGAGAGAAAACCCACAGAAATCTTAAGGCTGTAAAAGCGAACAGCCTGATACTCGATTTTAATATGCGAGCCCTGCGCAAGGGAGCCCCGGAACCATATATATCATCTATGATTTTGAAACGTGCCATGGAACTCAAAATTTCGGTCATTCCGGGTGATGATTCTCATGGCCTGTCAACTGTCGGTCAGTATGTGGAACAGGGTATTGCGATCCTAAATGGCATGGGATTTGATACGAAGTGGAAAAAACCAACTCGACCCACCCTCAAAAACACACCGGAAGAAACCGTTTAAAATCAGGGAGTTCATATTTTTTTCAGATTCCTTCTAAATGGGAGAAAATGGGAGGAAATAGAAGATTTCGGGAGAAAATATAAAAGTTATCCAACCTGCCGCATCAATGGATATGTTTAAAATCCTTTATAAAAATCCGATATAACCCAACGCTCATTTTAAAAGCTTCTACAAAAACAGCATAAATATTCTTTTTTAATTTCAGAGAGATAATACAGGAATGAATTTAAAAAAAATGCAGATGAAAAAATCAGTCAGATCAGGCTTGACATTATTAAACAGGTACCGTAAAAAGCCAAAGCATTTTAAAAAAGAAACACCAGTTATTTTTTTTTGAAATCATAAAGAATGCTCTTTCCAATCAAACAGGAGTGCAGAAACCCTTTTATTTGAAAACTGATACATCATGTAGTATTAGATTAATTATTATATACAATATATTGTTGACAAGGGAACCATTATTCGTTAACTTTGATAAGTAAAATGATCAGCAATTAAATACTAACCATAAAACAGGCTGAGTTATGTGCACTATTCTGATTATCGATGATGAAAAAGTGATCCTTGATATGCTCCAAATGGCCTTATCAAAATATGGTTTTACCGTGAAGACCGCTATTAATGGTCAGGATGGAATAAAGCAGTTTGATGATGGTTCCATTGATCTTGTAATCACGGATATCCGCATGCCCGGTGTTGATGGGAATGATGTCGGCAAGCACATACGCGGCTCAAATAAAAAATTTACTCCGATTATCGGTATCTCAGGTACCCCCTGGCTTCCTGAAAGAGATCTTTTCGATACCATTCTTCCAAAACCATTTCACCTGAAAACCTTGGCAACAACCGCTCAAAACTTACTTGAAACACATATTGTCGCGTGATAAATCTTGACGGTCTCGTAAAAAGTCCAACTTCTGCGTTGTGCTGCATTTCGCAATCATTCAACGTACTATAAGTACGCTTCATGATTACGAAATTTGTACGCCTTGAATTTGAACTTTTTACGAAACCGTCTAATTCGGACTTTTTACGAAACCATCAATCTTAATGGTCGTCTTTTAAAAAGAGATGATGATATTCAGATTCAGTGAGATGGTTTTTTAACTGGCGGGTGATCATTAAGAAAATTTCATCCAGTTCAGAATTCGTAAGTTTTCCGATGAATTCTTTAATAAACGTATCATCGGAAAATTTTTGAAGGTAATAAATGACCGTATTTTCATCTGTCTCACGATCCATGCCATACCCGACCAGACCGTTGTACGTATCAACAAAGTTGTGTGAATGCTTTGCCATTTTAAACCATTTCTATTGTGTCTGAACGACTTCTAACCCATCATATAGAAACCAAGAGCCTTGTCAGAGGGGTTGGAAAGATGTGTGGACGTAAACTCAACTCCAAATTCAAGATTAAAAATTTTTTTTATGACCACTTTTTTTTCAATAAATGTCCTTTTAATATCATCAAGACGAAACTCTAATATAAGGATATCACCGGTTACCAGGTTTGGATTCTCATAAAGTTTGATTTTAAGACCGGTTCTGGACAGATCAGTCACAACAATATTCCCTTTTCCCACTTCTCTACCGTGGTCGACATGTTTATAGATACCCGGGAAATTGGTTTCTTTTCTGAATTGTTTTCTTCGTTCTATAACAGCCTGATATTTATGGCCACAGGTACATCTGACCCTGATATTTTTTTTTCTTTCAAGGTTTTTATGTTCCGCAATGTTGATAATCCGCGGCTTTTCACATTTCGGGCAGGTAAAAGTGACCATGTTATCGTGTGTGGGAAACACTCTTTGGACCATCATATCACCCTGTGTTGATGATTGTCTGCCGGTGCTTATCTTATTAATCATCAATTGGTTTAGTCAATAAAAATATCCCGCGGGATCGCATTCGCGCTTAATCACAGGAAGTATGTAAAAACATTGACAAGGGCATGGAAAACAAATAAATTTTAATGAATGGTTTTATATCTGTTTATGGTGATCAAAGATTAATTTGAGGTTATATCACATGGCCATCCTTGCGGCCGTTTTCATTTACTGATATCCTGTGAAATATAATCTCCCGCTCCTTATTTAAAGC
>JAUVGT010000162.1 GCA_030593645.1 Deltaproteobacteria bacterium | reverse complement strand
GCCCACCAGGCTGCATACCCGGACATTGACTGGATCAAATTCAGTGATCACCTGGTGAATGATATTTTGGGACTTCATCGTTCCGCAGTTACAACCCAGATTGAACATTACGATAACCTGGCCGCTTTTTGTGACGGTCTAAAGCGGATCAATACCATTCTGATCGATTTAAACCGGGACCTCTGGGCTTATATTTCCATGAATTATTTCAAGCAGAGGATAAAAGCCGGCGAGATCGGATCATCAGCCATGCCGCATAAGATAAATCCGATCGATTTTGAGAATTCAGAAGGAAATCTCGGTATCGCCAATGCGTTATTCGAGCATCTTTCGTCCAAACTGCCCATTTCAAGACTTCAGAGAGACTTGACCGATTCTACTGTCACAAGGAATGTGGGGGTACCGGTCGCTCATACATTGATTGCGTTGAATTCACTTTTAAAAGGATTCGACAAACTGATATTAAATAAAGAAGCGATCGGTTCGGACCTGCAGAATAACTGGGCCGTGGTGGCAGAAGCGATCCAAACTATTTTACGCAGGGAAGGATATCCGAAACCGTTTGAAACATTGAAAGCATTAACCCGTACCAATAAACCGATTGACCGGAAGGCAATCGCGGACTTCATTGAAACTCTTGAAATATCACATTCTGTTAAAACCGAACTGTTAAAAATTACCCCTGATAATTATACCGGTGTATATAATTATTAACCAGCCGATGAGATCGTACTCGTAAGAAACATCAATGGAAGAATAATTGAAAGAAATACCTGAACATATCAGATTAAGACGCTGCATTCTATCCAGACTGTATGAATTGTTTAAGAAGTTTCCATATGCTGCGATAGAATTGAAACAGATCGAGGAAGATTGCCAGACTGAACCAAAAGAGATTAACTGGAACATGGTTTATCTTGAAAAATGTGGATTTGTAGAGTTGGGAAAATCCATAGAAAGTCCGCCTTATATTGCGTCTTCAGTATCATTAACAGCCAGGGGCATCGATCTTATTGAATCTGAAGATGAGTATAATCAAGTGCTTCCCTGCGGTTTATCTGAAAAGGGTATTGAAAATGACAGCCTTTAAACCAGGTCTTGACAGGTAAACACCTATTATCTATTATTATCTTAAAGAACCCTTAACTTCTTTAAATAATGTCACTATGTCTGTGAAACATAAAAATATTACAAAAAATCAATCAGAAAAATTTCCGGGTGTTTTGCCGGGAATCATTTTCGTTTTTTTCTGTCTGACCCTTTCCGGGTGTTCTTTTATGGTTTCATCCGTGTCAAGTGATCTGGCTGAAAACCTGTCTGATGCCATTCTTAATAATAACGATCCTGCAACTGTTGAAACAGGTGGTGCTGCTTACCTGATATTGATAGACAGCCTCCTGCAGGGTGATCCTGATAATCAGTCACTTCTGCGTACGGCTGCAACCCTGTATTCAGCTTATACCGGTGTTTTTGTCAAAGATAATGAAAGGGCCCGGAGATTAACCCGCAAGGCTTTGGGATATGGCCTTCGTGCTGTCTGCGCGAGAAAACCAAAGGCGTGTTCATTGCAGGAGATTAAATTCCAGGCGTTTACTGAAACCATCAACAAGATGGATAAAGATGACGTGCCGGTGTTATATGCCCTTGGGACCGCTTGGGCAGGATGGATTCAAGCGGAAAGGGATGATTTTAATGCTGTCGCACAGCTTTCACGGGTTGAAACCATCATGCAGCATATTGTGAAATTGGATGAAACATACCAGGAAGGCGGCGCACATGTTTACCTGGGAATCCTGGCTACCTGGCTTCCTCCGGCCCTTGGCGGCAAACCGGAAACCGGAAGAAAACATTTTGAACGGGCAGTTGAAATCTCGGGTAACCGAAACCTGATGGCCAAAGTAATGTATGCCAGGTATTATGCCAGATTATTGTTCAATCAGGACCTGCATGATCGCCTGCTTCATGAAGTTTTAGAGGCAGATCCTGATGTGCCCGGATATACACTGATAAATATCCTGGCACAAAAAGATGCTGAACAACTGCTTGAAAGCGGCAAGGATTTTTTTAATTTTTGAATTGAAAAGATACACTTGGCCATATACTATTATTTATTACTTTTTCAATAATGGAACAGGAAAGTTGATATGAAGTTCAAACTGGTTACGACAATGATTACTGCTTTAATTTTATTAATGAATGTGAGTTCAGCAAGATGCGATGTGGTTTTAAAGATTGCGTCACTGTCACCGGAAGGTTCCATGTGGATGACTAAAATGCGTGAAGGTGCCAGGGAAGTTGCTCGTGAAACTGAAAACAGGGTTCGATTTAAGTTTTATCCCGGCGGTGTCATGGGTGATGATAAATCGGTTTTACGCAAAATCCGTATCAGGCAGCTTCATGGGGGAGCAATACCATCCGGCAGTTTGAGTCAGTACTATCCGGACTGCCAGATCTATAATATCCCGATGAAATTCAAATCATTTGAAGAAATCGATTATGTCAGGGAGCGGATGGATCGGGTTATTGTCGAAGGTTTTGAAAAAAACGGATTTGTGACATTTGGGCTCGCGGAGGGCGGATTTGCCTATCTGATGTCGGATAATGCGGTTTTGAATATCGATGTTCTGCGAAAGCAGAAGGTCTGGATCCCGGAAAATGACAAAATGTCCTACGAAACTGTCAAGGCGTTTGGAGTAACTCCCATCCCGTTGTCGATTGCTGAAGTCCGGACAGGCTTGCAGACCGGTTTGATTAATGCCGTCGCTATTTCACCAATCGGAGCTCTTGTCCTGCAGTGGCACACTCAGATCAGCTATTTAACTGATGTGCCGCTGATTTATATCTATGCGATTCTGGCAATTGACCGAAATGCTTTCAATAAAATTTCTTCGGGTGATCAGCTTATTACCCGCAAGGTGATGAACCGGGTATTCAAAGATATCGACAAACAGAACCGTAATGATAATATTAAAGCTATAAACGGGCTGAAGAGCCAGGGTATACAATTTGTTAAACTTGACAACCATGAATTGAATAAATGGCAGAAGCTGGCCTCAACTGTTTCTTCCAATCTGATTAAATCCGGTGCATTGAGCCAGGATATGATTGATATGCTGGAAAAATATCTCACCGAATATCGTTTAAAACATCAAACAGTAAATGAATAAAAAAAGTACAAAATTGATCCTCGATCACATTCATGTTGTCTTGCACCGTGTTGAAGACAGTATTCTTGTTGGGCTGGTGGTCCTGATGATCGGTACGGCAGTCATGCAGATATTATTGCGGAACCTGTTTGAATCCGGTATTGTGTGGGGTGATACAATGATTCGGATTTTGGTACTCTGGATCGGTCTTGTCGGGGCTATGGTAGCCAGTAGAAAGGGTGATCATATCAGTATTGATATCATCGCGCGTTACGTGCCGCAGCGTGCCGGTAAGGCGATTCACTGCTTTGTTGAACTTTTTACTGCGCTGGTTTGCTCAGTTGCAACATATTACAGCACCTATTTTGTTATCAGCGAATATGAATATGGAGGCAAAGCATTCTCCATGGTTCCTGTATGGATGTGTGAAGCAATTATCCCACTTGCACTTTCAATTATTGCATTACGCTATTTCATACTCTCATTCATTAATTTTTCAAAAGTAGTAAAACCTGTATCGTGACAATAATAATTTTCGGACTCATACTGATATTACTGACGTTTATGGGAGCACCGCTGTTCGCCGTCATTTTAGCAGCGGCCATGATCGGTTTTTATTTAACCGGTGTTGACCTGTCAGTCATCGCGATTGAACTGTACCGGATCGCCGATACGCCTCTTTTAATGGCTTTGCCGACATTCACGCTGGCCGGTTACATAATGGCTGAAAGTAAGACATCACAGCGTGTCGTAAGGCTAACCCAGGTGTTTCTTGGGTGGATGCCCGGCGGGCTCGCTATTGTGGCATTAACCACATGCGCTGTTTTTACAGCGTTTACAGGTGCTTCCGGTGTAACGATTGTTGCCCTCGGGGCGCTGCTGTTTCCGGCATTGGTACAAGCCGGGTATAAAGAAAAATTTAGCCTCGGTCTTGTTACCACATCAGGAAGCCTTGGACTGCTGTTGCCGCCCTCTCTCCCTCTCATACTATACGGAATAATCGCGCAACAGATGGATTCGGGCCGGGATGTAATGATTACAGATCTTTTTCTGGCAGGCCTTTTGCCGGGGTTTTTAATGATCATATTGCTTTCTTTCTGGAGTCTTTGGGCCAACCGGAGTAATCCAATACCAAAAGAAAAATTTTCAATTAAAGAAGCCAGTGCCGCGTTTCGGGAAGCGATATGGGAAATACCCTTACCGATTTTCGTACTGGGCGGGATTTATGGAGGTTTTTTTGTAATATCCGAAGTGGCTGCTGTATCCGCACTGTATGTGATTATCGTTGAAGTATTTGTTTACAGGGAAATTAAATTGAACCAGCTTCCCGGTATTATTCGGCAGGCAATGGTGGTATGCGGCGGTATTCTAATAATCATCGGTATGTCTCTGGCGTCCACTAATTTTTTGATTGATGCACAGGTACCGATGAAATTGTTTGAACTGATTCAAAACTATATTACGAGCCAGATCGTTTTTCTGATTCTGCTAAACATCTTATTGCTTTTACTTGGAGCGATCCTGGATATTTTTTCAGCTCTGGTTATTATGATCCCCCTGATTTTGCCGGTGGCAGTCGGGTATGATATTGATCCGGTTCACCTGGGGATCATTTTTCTGGCCAATATGCAGATTGGATATCTCACCCCTCCGATCGGTATGAACCTTTTCATTGCAAGCTACCGTTTTGACAGGTCAATCACAACGCTTTACCGGGCTTCACTGCCTTTTATGCTTGTGCTGTTAATCGCGTTAGCCATCATTACCTACTGGCCTGGATTAAGTCTGATGCTGACAGGCAGGTAGAAGTGGTTTCAAAACTTCCCCTCAGCTCCAATTCAGAATTCGTCTTTTTTAACGATGCCGCTACTTTTGTTGCAGCCATCACTAGTGATACTTTAGCCCGCATTTCTCACAAGCTATGCGATCGTAATAGAATGCTTGTGAGAAATGCGGGTTAGCTGTTCTCTTCAGCGTATATCTGTGTGATCCATATGGATATCATTTTTATTGCAATTTCTTTTGCCTTGGGAGGCAGTATTGCTTTATTGTTTTTATCTGTCGCAGGTCTAACGTAAATATAATTTTCAAATTCATCGATAAACACATTATCAATGATAAACTCTACAAATCCTTCAAAATTACCAACCTGTTTTTTAGCTGTAAGTTTTTTGCGGCACATACTCATGGTGTATTTTTTTATTGTAGGCATAACCTTGAATTTAAATTCCTTGAGATATGTGGGGTTTATGCCCATGCTGATAGCGAACTGATCATAGAGTGATGTAACGGGCTGTTTTTCTCTATTGCTGATAAGCTGCTTGATCTGCTGATTATCTACATTCGGTGATATTTTTTTAATAAGGAACACAAGAGCGGTTTTCTTACTGATCAGGTGTGAAAGCGCGTAATTTGAAAATACTTTGGGTACTTCCTGGTTAAGTAAGATTTTCAGAATGTTAATTTCATCCGGCGAGGCTGATTCGTGACTAAGCAGAACATACTTGCGTTTTAGTACCGGCATGATGTCAACAAGAAGTGTTTCAGCATCATCTTTGGTTATATCGAGTTGTCCGGCAAGATGACCCGGTTCTTCATTTTTTCTTATAAATATATTTTCAACGATTAATGCATCATTCATATTAAAATTCACCTGGAAGTGGTATTAAAATCTCCCGCCAGGTTCAATCCTTGATATATGTAATATCGTCATACGGTTAAAATCTTCAATCCGTCTTGAACTTGAACTTTTTACGAGACCATCACTTCCAATTAAAAAAAATCATTGGTATCAATAAACCCTAATACCATAATATTTATGACCATTTGTCAAGGGCTGATAAAAAATCCGGAATCCTTCATGCGATTTATATCCTATCGGAAAACAATTGATATTTTATCTTGCATTTGATACCAAAAGTCCACCCATCGAATTTCTTATCAATCATTTTGAATTTAATTCACATTGGGTAAAATTCGGTGGTTACAACCTGGTTTTGATTCAGAAAGATGTATTACAATAAGAAACCGGAAACCTCAAACCATATAAGCAGCTGTATTGGAAAAATATCAATTGCTACGGATTTTTGAATTAAATCGAAAAAATTCCAGTGTGTCATGAATTATTTGTACCTTTGTATTTTACCACTACTTTATAAAAACTACAATATTCAAACCATATTTTTTATCATTATATGGAATTCCAGGGGGCGCACAACAATTACCGTGATCCTGAAAATAAATAATTGACAGTTTGATCCTGGCCAACTATTGAAGGGGTGCCGTTGAGATAAACATTTACAACACTATCATTTAAAATGGGGGGGAAATGAAAAAAATAAACGGTGTGATAAAAGCACAGCAGTTTGATAAAGAGACCATTGATAAAATATTCACCACTGCAAGTGAAATGGAAGTTTCGCCACCGAAGGATTTGATGAAACATAAAATTATGGCCACGCTTTTTTATGAACCGAGCACCCGAACGAGGTTAAGTTTTGAAATAGCGATGAATAAGCTTGGCGGAAGTGTGGTTGGAACTGAAAATGCCCGTGAGTTTTCTTCGGCAGCTAAAGGTGAAAGCCTGGAAGATACAATCAGAATCATTGCCCAATATGGTGTCGATATTATTGTATTAAGGTATAACCAGGAAGGTGGGGCAGAGCGCGCGCAGAAATTTTCGGAAGTTCCGGTTATCAACGCGGGTGATGGAACCGGCCAGCATCCCACCCAGGCCCTGCTTGATCTGTACACTATTGAAAAACATTTCGGCAGTATTGACGGCTTAAAGCTCGCTATGGTTGGGGATCTGACAAACGGCAGAACCGTAAGATCTCTCAGTTATTTTTTGGGTAAACACTATCCGATCAAACAGGTGTATTTTGTATCCCCGAAACAGACAAAAATGAAAAATGATATTAAGGATTATTTTGATAAATATCATATTAAATGGGAGGAGTTGGATGAACTCGATCCGATTATCGGTGATATTGACGTGATTTATCAAACCCGTGTACAAAAAGAAAGATTCAAGGATAATCCGAAAATTTATGAAGAGGTCATTAATGCCAGTGAGAAATTGATTATTGATGAAGGCTGTGTAAATAAAATGAAAAGTAACGCAATCGTCATGCACCCCCTGCCCCGTGTAACTGAAATCAGTTATAATGTTGACCATGATAGACGGGCTATGTATTTTCAACAGGCACAAAACGGGCTTTTCATAAGAATGGCTTTGCTGAAATTGATATTAGCAGAGTAGAAGTGGTTTCAAAACATTCGATCGAGTGCAGGGCGGTCTACTGTGGCCGCCCTTTGTATTTTGGGTGGGATAGAGATATTTACCCAATGAACCATAGATGAGTTTGTGAAACCACTTCTAATAAAATGGATCAATAACCCATGAATCGATAAAATTCTATAAATACTCAACCGGCGAGAGTCTTTTTCGTCTTCGAACAGCTTCCAGAAGACCGACAGTACCCGTCATCATATTATCACCAAGTGGCGCACCGAAAACAATGGGCAGGTTTGAGTGTTTTAAAAGTTTTCGTTTCGGACCGGTTGCCAGTATGATTTCGGCTGATTCAAAACCAAAAGCGTTGAGCGTATAGGCACCATGCCCTCCTTCAGCCACAATTCTATTGTGAACCAGCTTTCCTTCAGCCAGATCGTGCAGAAGCATTTCAAGACGGTTCACAGTAATATCAGCAGTATGATATTCAAAAAAACCTGAAATCGCATCACCTTCCATTGCTGCCCCTATTGTGTGGGATGTTGCCATGTCGAGTAAAAGAACCTTTTTTTTTGATTTCACCTGGCTATCCATTGAAGCACCGAGAATGGCGGCCATTCCGCTGTCCATAATGTAGATTTCATCTGCAGGAAACTTCCGTGTACTTTTTGCAATTGAAGTCAGCCGGTTCATGGTCTTTGGAACATCTTCATTTTTATACAATAGAGCCTGGGGAACGGGAGTTTGATCCAGGATGGATGTGAACATTTTATGTCGAAAATCAAGATGGGATACGCCCTGCGGCGGAGTACCATGATCCTGGGCACAGATCCCCAAAATATCGAAGGAAAAAGGCACTCCAAATCCACGAACAATTTTTTCCAACCGGTCCATATCAATATCACCAAGAATAAGTGAGCTGAATTTTTTTTTTATGCGTAAATCTTCTGCCTCATGGTCGTCAATAATTTCTATGTTCCAGTGGCGTATTTTTTCGGGATTATGGTGCAGGGTTGCAGATGCTGAAAAAGATATGATGACCTTACAATCCGAGGCTTTTTGCTTTAATACCCTGGTTATCGGCCCCCCGCCCATTTCACAGCCTGTAACCAGCAGATCGCCTTTAATTTGGAAGGCCTTTTCAGCGATGGTTTGGACAGGGGATTTAACAACTGCCTTATAGTGTAGATCAGATTTGCTGTCATAATATAAAATATCCATGGTTCCCGCACCGATATCCACCATTAAAAAACGGCTCATTTTTTTAAAATCCTTTTACGTCAATTTAACGCGCTTTAAGTCACTTTACAGGGTCATCAAAAGTCCAAGACCTTTGTGCATGGATACAGCCGGTGCAATCATCATTAAACAGAAATTGATTCTCCCACCTGAGGTACCATTGCCTGATAGCCTTCGCTATTTAGATGTTTTGAAAAAGCAAGAGACTGTTCTTCCTCACCATGGACAACTGCTATTTTTTTAATATTGAGATTCGATTTCCTGAGAAATTGAGTCAACTCATTTTTATCCCCGTGGGCACTGAAACCACCTAATTTGACAACATGAGCTTTTAATGGATATTCTTTGTTCAATATCTTCAGTATCGGCGGCTGACCGCTTCTGCCGGACTTTTCGTATTCACTTCCTTTCTCAAGAATCCTGCGGCCGAGTGTGTGCTGGGCCATATATCCGACGATTAGAATAGTATTTTTGGGGTTATGAATTTTATATCGCAGGTGATGAAGGATGCGGCCGGCTTCACACATGCCTGAAGCTGAAAGGACAATATGCGGTGTTTCATCCCTGTTTAATGCCATCGATTCTTCAACGGACTGGACAAAATGAATTTGTTTAAACGAAAATGGATTTTGTCCATTTTCAAGAAATGTTTTATGCGTATCCCGGTCATAGACTTCAGGATGTTGCCCAAAGACCTGGGTGATGCGGGTGGCAAGGGGGCTGTCCACATATACAGGGAGCTTTGGGACCTTCCCGTCATTATAAAGCTCGTGCAATACATATAATAATTCCTGGGTCCGACCGAACGCAAAAGATGGAATTAGTACGCTTCCGCCCCTTTTGTGTGTATCTGATATCACTTCCTGAAGCTTTGGTTTCAGATCCTGTACCGGTTCATGGATTCTGTTCCCATAGGTACTTTCCATGATCAGCAGATCAAGATTCCTGTCTTCGTCTTTAAATTGCATGTTCGGATCTTTAATGATCGGTTTATTGAATCTGCCGATATCTCCAGTATAACCGATGGAACACCATTTTCCATTTTTCTGTGTTCTGATAATACTGACAGATGATCCGAGGATATGACCCGCTTCATAGAATGTGCAGGTCATATCCTGCCCAATGGATATGGGATGATGATAGGGATATCCTGTAAAGTGAGTGAGTGCCTGCTCCGCGTCCGTTGAAGTATAAAGCGGTTGAATGCCCTCCAAATTGTGTTTGTTAATGAGAGTATTGATTTTATCCACATTAAGTTCATGGCGACTTTTTTTCAGCAGCTTTCTTATTTCACCCGCTTCCCTTTTGGAGGATGCCTTCATGCTGGAAAGATTGGAGCGCAGTATTTTATAATTAAGATAATTTGCGTCTGATTCCTGGATATGTGCTGAATCCATCAACAGATAGTTACAGGTGGAAGATGTGGCCCGTGTGCAGATGATATTACCTGTAAAATCGTTTTTTGTTAATAGGGGTATCCGACCGGAATGATCAATATGGGCGTGAGAGAGAATTACATTTGTGATCATTCCCGCGTTAAACGGTAAACCCCTGTTTTTTTCAGCCGTTTTCTTGCGTCGTCCCTGAAACATTCCACAATCAAACAGGATCTGGTCATTATCATCTGTTACCAGGTGCATTGAACCGGTAACCTCCCGAATGGCGCCATAAAAAGTTACTCGCATTGAAAAACCTCCTCGAATTTTGATGGTTTCGTAAAAAGTCCGAATGTGACGGTTTCGTAAAAAGTTCAAATTCAAGGCGTGCAAATTTCGTAATCATGAAGCGTACTTATAGTACGTTGAATGATTGCGAAATGCAGCACAACGCAGAAGTTGGACTTTT
>JAUVGT010000069.1 GCA_030593645.1 Deltaproteobacteria bacterium | reverse complement strand
GTCAATGATGCGATCTATTATTTCCTTTCCGGCCTTATGGTTATTTAATTTTATTTTATTAAAATCTTCCCCATAAGGCCCTAGATCTTCAACCATCATATCTGAAATCATTTTTTTTTCTCTATGATCCAGGGGCCGATTGTTAAGGATCTTATCAAGTACTTCAGATGTATAGTAATAATTTTCTGTTTCTTTTTGAAAGGTTACAAAATTATAATACCTGTCCGGATCAAGAAGGCGCAGACGAGCGAAATGGCTTCGAAAGCCCAGCTGTTCTGGTGTGGCCGTTAGCAGCAGCAGTCTCTTTATTTTTTCAGCCAACATTTTAAAAAGCGTGTAAGCCGATGTCTTTTCATGAAAATGATGCGCTTCATCAATAATAAGCAGATCCCATGGCGCGGAAACAACCCGGCGGGTTATCTGTGGGTCGGATAAAGCAAAATCAACATTGCAAATGATTAACTGGTCCTCAAGAAATGGATTCGATCCGGGACTGCTTGTCTCGATGGCATTCCACCGCTCTTTATCATAAATCTTAAAAACCAGGCTAAACCGTCGAAGCAACTCAACAAACCACTGGTGCACAAGTGATTCAGGCAGCAGGATCAGCGCTCGTCCCACACGCCCGCTGATAATCAAACGGTGCAACATCAGACAGGCTTCTATTGTTTTTCCAAGCCCGGTTTCATCCGACAGGAGCACTCTCGGCAGCTGCTGATTCGACACTTCATTGGCAATAAAAAACTGGTGGGGTAAAAGCTGGACCCTGCCTCCGGTAAAACCACGAACATTTGAACCGCGATAAAAGTGGTTCATTAAATTCGCTTTCAATCGCAATTTATAGTTTTGATTTTGATCAGCCTGGCCGGCAAACAAACGCTCTTCGGGTGTATTCAGACTGATAATATCCGAAATTTCGGTCTCATTAAGGGATTCCCTTTTTCCGTAATAAACGAATAGATCATCCTCTTCCTTTACGTCCCTGACTATAAATTGCCTGCCATCCCGGTCTTTAATCAAATCGCCAATAGCGAATCTGGCTCTATGTATAGGCGCGGATGATATTGAATATTTGCGAATCACTTCACTTGCCGGAAAAAGTATACTGACATGCCTGTCTTCTACCTGGATAACCTTTCCCAATCCAAGTTCAGGCTCTGTTTTGCTGATCCAGCGCTGTCCGGGTTTCATTTTTAATCTCGCGAAGTGTTTTCATAACCTTCAATCGGGTCCAATTTTGGTGTTGGAGCTAACACGGATTTCTCACAGGCATTCTATTACGATCGCATAGCTTGTGAGAAATGTGGGCTAATCCCGCCGTTGGTATACTCGAAATATTTTATATTTTCAATTGGTTAAAATCTTTGCCCCGGTATGAACCTGGACCCGTTTGAAGGCTTTGAAACCGCTTATATGGGTTATTGATTATCCAAGATTGACGGTTTCGTAAAAAGTCCAACTTCTGCGTTGTGCTGCATTTCGCAATCATTCAACTCCCCTGTTAAATAAAAAGGCAGATTTAACAGGGCGGGTCCGATAAGTACGCTTCATGATTACGAAATTTGCACGCCTTGAATTTGAACTTTTTACGAAACCGTCTCATTCGGACTTTTTACGAGACCGTCAAAATTACCGGATATTAAAATGCGCAGAATAGTAAACGTTGTTCATTCATTTGTCGAGAGATTTTATGTAATAGCAAGATATAAGGATGGCTTCTATATAAAAAGGGCCAGGTAATTTCACCCTGGCCCATTCATTTCCCAATTTTAGCTTGCAGTTGCATTAACAGGCTGAAACAGGTTTCTTATTTGTCCTTGCCTTTACCTTTGCCATTACCACCCTTGTTGCCTTTACCGCCACCGCCGCCGTTACCTTTGCCTTTGGCGCCGCCGCTGTTACCTTTCTTAGTCTTGTCTTTACCTACAGCAGTGCCTTCCCCTTTTTTCGCATGTCCTTTAGCTATTTGATTACGGTTGGTGGCTTGCTTCATCTCTTTGACTTTCCCAATCTTACCAAGTCCGCGGCCATGTACGCTCGGATGGACACCCAGTGCGTGGCATATTTGTCCCCAGCCCATTCCGGATTCACGCATGGCTGTGACATCAGCAGCGGAAACACCTCCTGCATTCGCGAGCGCTCCGTCCAAAGACAACTTTGCGTCAGCGAGATCCTGTTCAGCCTTGGCTATTGCATCTGCATCTCCAGATTCCTGCGCCTCGGCCAATGCTGCTTCAGCTGCTTCAACATCAGTCTGAGCATTCGCAACGTCTGCATCGGACTGTTCAGCTGATGCCGCGGCAATTCTTTCTGCTCTTTCCACCTGAACAGGGTTTGACATATTTGATCCTTCATCATCACCCTCTTCGCCTTCTTCACTTTCTTCACCTTCTTCGCCCTCTTCACCTTCTTCGCCCTCTTCACCCTCTTCGGTTTCTCCCTCATCGGTAGTGGTTTGAGCCATAGCTGTATCGGCTGTGAGGGGGCCGCCTGGATAGGCCAAAAAAGCTGCTAATAAAAAAACCAAGAATAGCCATGATTTGTTTAACTTCATTTTAATAATCTCCTTTTTTTTGGTACCCGTTTTAATGTTAAAACGGCCTGTTGCTGTAAAATATTCGTTTATATTATTTGCTCTGTTATAAATACGCTCAAAAGAGGCAAAAAGTCACAAAAAATTAATAAATCCTTAAATTTATTAAAAACTGCGTAAAACAGACGCAAGCCCTTTCATATCATAATAAAGAACCATGCAACTGTGCCATGGTCCTTTGACCAGCAGACAATATACTGAATCATTTTCCTATTATTCCTAATCTTTATCCTTGTCTTTATCTTCCTTGTCTTTGTCCTCCTTGTCTTTGTCTTTATCATCAATCGCACTGCTGCTGGAATCTTTCTGATCTTTCACTATCATTGTTGTTTCGCCAATTTTAGCGTGCTTTTGGACTGCACGCTTTTGATTACGCTCGGTAGCTTCTTTCATCTCTTTGGTTTTCTCATGCTTACCATGTCCGCGGCCCAATACGCTTGAATTTATACCTGCCTGGTGGCATATTTCTTCCCGGCCCATCCTTGACATACGCATGGCGGTGATTTCATCCACGGAAACACCCCCAGCCCCCGCCAGAGCCGCATCAAGACCTTCTTGTGCTTCAGCGAGCGCTTCCTTGGCCTCGGTTATTGCTGTTTCATCACCCGATTCCTTTACCTCGGTAAGTGCTGTCTCTGCTTTTTCAACTTCACTCTGAGCGTCGGTGATATCCTTATCGGATTTGGTAGCCAATGCCGCCGCGATACTTTCTGCTTTTTCAGCCTGGACAGGATTTGACATACTTGGCCCTTCTCCATCGTCCGCTTCCTCACCGTCTTCAGTTTCTTCGGGAGCTCCATTTTCTGTAGCGGTATCGGCCATGGCTGAATGGACCGCAATGGGATTAATGGGACATGTCAAACATGCTGTTAAAAATATGACTAATAATAACAATAGTTTATTTAACTTCATTCCATTAATCTCCTTATATTTCAATTTGAGGCTGTTTACGGTAAAAATCATAATGTTTAAATGATTAGATTAATGTACCGAATTCTCATTTTTTCTCACTATTCTGTATATGAACCAGAATGGTAAAAGGTCACATAGACAGGAAAAATAATGATCTTTAATTGAGAGTGTCAGTAAAGGGAGGGGATTCGCTATTCGGATTTTTCTGAAGGTTTGTGGTCAGGCAATCCAAACTGTTTTAAAAGTTCATTGGGTCTTTCCTCATTGATAAGAATTTTCACAGCAGCATCGGCGATCTCTTGATCCGATACACCTTTTTTTGCTGCAATTTCGACAATTTTAAAAAAAAACTCCCAATCAGCACTCAAACTTTTATACTTTAACCCTGTCCGCATGATCTTGACCGCAAGTAAAGGATCAAATCCCAATTGTTCCAGGAAGGCCGTATTCAAAGCGGCCACTGCCCACATTTCCGCAGAAACGTCAGGTATACCATGAAAAAGTGATTCCAGTTCATCATAGGAAAGCCCGAAATCAAGACTATCCGCCACACGTAAAAGAGCCGGAGGAACTTTTCTCTTATCATTTTTCGTTTGCATTCGATTGAATAAATCCAGAACAAAACGATAATCCCTGATCTTCTTTTTTAAGAATGCTTTCAAAACAATAAAGCTGACCCGTTTTGCCAGGCCTTCATCAATCTTGCTTAAAAGAGTATCAATGGGGAACCCCTGGTTTCGTACATCAGTCAGGATCTCCAGCAAGTCAATCACATCAGTCGCGCTGACCCGGATATCATATCCATAGACGAGGACACGATTGATTTCCGATTCTGACATTTTGGCGTCATGTGCCGCCTGAATGGCTTCGTCTAATGATTTCTTTTCAGCAAAAACAATATTGACCGACACTGCAAAAAATAAGCAATGCAAAAGGAAGGTAGCTGTAACTTTTAGATTACAAAAATGTTTCATTTTTAGGATTGGTAAATAACACAGAATTGTATGAACCAAAACCATCCTGCCGTTTAATTGAGGCTTTTGGGTCCGGCATGACCCTATCTTCGTCAACCAAAAAAGCATATTCATGTTGTCCCGCAGGGAGCATGATTTTCACGACCCATGTTTTGCTCACAGGGTCAATGGTCATCTTATGAAGTTTCGGGTCCCAATCGTTAAAAGATCCGACCACATAAACGCTGCTGGCGGATGTTTGATCAAGTGAAAAAGTGATGGGGACCAGGTTTAAACCATTTTTTTGTGTTTCGATTTGTAACTCATTATTATTATTTGTAAACACGACAAAAAACAAAAAAACACAACCGGCAGCAACCGGAATCAGTTTCGCGGGCGTAAATGATATCTCGTATGGCGTCATGATTGCGCGGTATATCTTTTTCCAAGTGGGCAGTCTTTTGGGCTGAAGTGAGCCGCACACATTATCAACCAGCCCCCTTGGCGGTTCTTCTTCGGGTATCTGCCTGATCAGATTAATCATGTTTTCAAATTTTCTTATGTTATTCATTTGTCATTCCTCCCCTCGGATCTGGGATTACTGTAAACTGCTGTATCATTTTTCATCGAGTATGTCATTAAGTTTTTTAAGCCCCCTGTGCACACGCATTTTCACACCGCTAATTGAAATCTTAAGCGTCCGGGCAATATCCTTCATTGAAAAATCATGCCGATATCTAAGGATAATCACCTCTCTGTATATCCAGGGAAGTTCTTCAAGCGCCCTGATGAGGCCTTCCATTTCAATCCATCGGTTCGCCTCTGCATCCATACTCGGCTGGAGCCGCATGTTTTTTTCATCATCCAGCACATGCAGCATCCTCGAGTTTTTTCGAATTGAATCTCTGGCCAGATTCATTCCGATTTTATATATCCAGGGAAAAAACATTCTTCCCGGTTTGAAAAGATCAATTTTATCATAAACCCTGATAAAAGTGTCCTGGGTTAAATCTTCTGCCCTATCCGGGGCTCCTGTCATGCGAAGCATGAGATTGTAAATCGGCTTTTGGTATTTTTTCACGAGTAAACCAAAAGCGTTCATGTTACCGTTTAAAACTTCCTCAATAATCTCGTCATCCCCGGAGCTATTCATTCATTCAGAACACCTTATTTTCCCAATAAACAGGAAGTTCTATATCTATATACGGTATAAAATGTGTTTAAGTCACAATCGATAATGAAATATATTTTTTTTTCTTAAAAACAATACAAAATGATTAAAATAAACCAAAGTTTGAAGTGCCCATAGTTGATTTACTCGCATAAAGTATAGAAAATGTATTATTAATAGATCGGAATCCAGCATTTTCAGATCGTTGCACGAATACTGGCTCTACTTTGTTTTTCAATCGGATGACAATAAGGGTTATAAAGGGCAAACTCTTTGAACTCGAATGGCTACTTACCGGCTATTTCGCGGCGGTCACAAAGTTTACCGATTCAGGCTCATAGAATCTCTTTTTCTTGATTTTTATTTTTTCTGAAACACCGAACCAGCTTACTTTGAGTCTTCGTGTTTCAATTTTTGGATATTTGGTAAGCAGGTATTTTTTAATACTTTTTGCCCGTTTTCTGGCCAAATTTTTATTATTTTTCTGATATACAACAATATGAATGGAGATCTTTTTTGCGTGTGTCAGGACCGTTCCGAGAAGATCTAAAAACGATTTCGAATCCTTTGTAATCACTGAACTGAAGGGTTTGAATTCGATCTTCTTCAAAGTAATGGTTCTGAAACCGATCAGGTGATTGCGGTATGTAAAATCACCCAGCTTGTTTAAATGATCAGTCGCATATCTGGCCATAGGGCCCGATGGATAATGATTCAGGTAATCGATCCATGCCTTTCTTTCCTCTCCCGTTCTTTTTAACATGTTGGTGATTAACGCACGGTTGTACAAACACGCGGGTTCATCCGGCTTTTTTCGGAGTACATATAAATAGTTTTTTAATGCTATTTCGTATTTTTTCCTTTCCAGCTGGGTGTGCGCAAGATAGATCCGGTTTTTCAGGTGGTTTGGGTTGAGTTTTTTCGCTTTTAGATAACTCTTCCATTCCATGGTCCTCTGTTTGTTTGCGGAATAGGCAACACCGAGCCAGAAAAAATAATTGGCTTTATTCGGATCAAGTTTTGCTGCCTTTTTAAGATATTTCAGGCTTTCTTTTGGAAGATTTTCGCCCAGATAGTATCTCCCCAGATAATAATGGATCCTGTGGTCATTCGGTTTCTTTTGAAGCTCGATACGAAATGCTTGAATTCCGGCTTTGTAGTCTTCTTCGGTCAGGTAATATTCTCCTTTTACCATATTGGTTACAACACAGCCGGTTGTTAAAAATAATAAAATCAATAAACAAATAAAGAACCTGAAGCGCATGATACCTCCGCGATATATTTTAAGGGATTTTTCAAAAATGTTTAACAGTTTTTACCAGAAATATATTTCCATCATAAAGCAGGCAGAACCATTGAAGGGGGCAATAATTTATCTGCCGAAAATCTCGATTAAAATAACTATATTTATTATAATTGTAAACTTCTGAGTTTGCAAGACATGATTTCAAAAAAGTATATTATATATTGTATTTTCAATATCTTAAAAACCGATACGGATTTTAGAGGTCCTATAACGCTTTTTTCATTCGCGCGGGGGCTTCAACCATTGCTGCCAATTGCACAACAGTAGATATCCAGGTTAAGTATTCTGCATCCTGCGGTGTGATTGTATCAGTCCCAAGCATAAATCCAATCAGTATCATACTGCTGAAATATGCAGTAAAAAACAACCACCCAGCGATGAGCCGTTTCTGGAGAAACTGTCCGGACCCGGGGCAAATCCAACCAATGATGAACAGGCCCGCCCCATTTCCCGCTGATCGCCTCACCCATCTGAAATGATCAGAAAATTCACCTGGAAGGGGAGGCGGTGTACCCGTTGTCTTTTTACCGGATCTGTTAGAATCGATATCCTTAATATTCTGAATCACCATGATTGTACTGATTACCGAAAAATAACGCACCAGTGAGGAATAAATATATGCAAAACTATATTTCGCCTGGATCACCAATGTTTTTACATAAAGGTATAGAGTTTTTATTCGTTCAATCATATCATACGGATCATAGACAGCCGGCTGATCACTCTTTGTCACCGGGTCTAAACTCAACCACATCTGCCTGCATAAAGGGAAAAAAAGAAGTATTCCCAACAGGAACCCGATAAAAAGAATATAACCCATAAAACCTTTCCCGGCATATATGTGACCGACCCCGGGGCATATATAAGAAATGGCTAAACCCCAGATATCATTTTTTTGTGAAAACGCTTGATTTCGCCGCCTTTGCTTCATGGCCGTGATTACCGCGGACAAAACACCCCATGACCATACATAGTAAAGGAGAAGAATTGAAACCCCCATTTTAAAACCGGAAAAGTTCAGTTCTCCCGAAGGATCAATATTACCAATTAACCCCTCAAAAATTCCTAAGAATAGTTTGATAATAATCCAGTTAAACCAGATAAAAAATATACCGAATATTAATGCTGTGACATATCCCCTCATTCGGGAACCCGCGTAAACTTCTCCCCAGCCCGGCCCTAAAGCCGAGTATATAAAGGCCCGGTGTACACTTACAGGCTTTACCGGCTGCTTTTCAGATTTTCGGACACTCAATGAATCAGATTTTTCACCGGATTCACTCATGAATTTATCCTAATCCTCTTTGCAATAAATGGTATATAACTATCCCAACTCCCAATTTTGAATTTCCACAATATTTCCTTCAGGGTCGGCAGTATATTGAAGCGTCAATGTGCCGATACCGGAAACTTCATGAACTGTAAGTTCACCCATAGGAGAACCGCCGTTTTTAAATATCTTTTTTGCAGTGTCTTCCACATTGTCTACGGAAAAGGCAATGTGGGAAAAACCGGGTGTATTCGCCTTTATCACAGGATGCCGGGGCATAGATGAATATTGAAAAATCTCCAGTGTGGGACCGGTTTCTCCGTAGCCTGGAAGCCTTAAATGAATTCCATTAATTTGAGAATTTTTAAGCCCGACAGCCTTATCAAGCCATTCACCGGACAAATCACGCTCCGGCGGTACAGGTGTACAGCCGAACACTTCCCGGTAGAAGTCAGCCATCCTTTTCCAGTCTTTTGCTATTAAATTTGTATGCGCGTATTTAACTGACATATACCTCCTATTATCAGAGTTCTCTATTCAAACCCCATTAGAGTTAAAGATAGTGCCAGGAGAGCACACGAAATCCTATTTTAATAATCCTTTCTGACTATTTAAAGCAAGTGATTGATTGTCGACAGCTCTTGAAACAGCCAGTATTCCATCCAGGTGGTCGTATTCGTGCTGAAGGAGTTCTGATAAATCTCCTTTAAGTTTCATCTCCTTTTCTTTCCATTCCAAATCCCTGTAAACGATTCGGCATGACATATTCCTTTTTACTTTTACAAGAAGATCAGGAAAACTCATACAGTCATCCCAGACGAGCATGGTTTCATTACTTTTATCTTTTAAAACCGGATTAATAAAAATGACCGGCATATCAATATACATGTAAATAAGCCGTTTCATTACCCCGATTTGCGGGGAGGCAATGGCCCGCCCGACACCATACTGTTTCCGGAAATCGGCCATTGTATCATGAAGATCTTCAACAACTTCTTTTATTCTGTTTATCTCATCTTTCTTTACCGGTTCACTAATTCTGTAAAGTTCCGGATTCCCCAGTAGAAGTATTTCTTTTATCATATTTTTTCCTTAACTGGTTGCTTCAATGGTTAGAAATAAAAATCTAATCCAAATACTTAATCCAGTTTTTAGCATACTCATTGAGCTTCTGAGTTTTATATTGTGATGCACAGCAGTTGACCTTTTTATCCAATACATCTTTGGCTATCTTTACTATTTTCACAGGTGCCCGAACAGAAACCATCCTGATATCCGGTTCAAACTGGGTATGACGTGTGATCCCGACGGCATTTTTCAAATACCCGCGTAAATGTTTTTCCCTGAGATGAAGGATTGTATTGGCCAACTGATGTTCATCGGGTATATCTTTAAGATAGTCTTCGGGCAACTGCCCATCCCCGACAATTTCTTTTGTAAAAAATCTCTGCCTGGATTTTCTTCTCCGTTCCATTACGGATTCTCCCGCCTGAATTATAAATGTTCACGGTTGTTGGTTAGAAGTAATTTAGGAACACTAAGGGTTTGCGCAAAAATAAGTTTACATTTTAGGCGCTCGGAATTAGGTCAGATTTGTTTGATCTGAGACTGCAAAACAGCAGGCATAGCAATCTATTCCGAGGATTTTGGAGTCGAGGATCGGGCAAAGATGGCCTGAATCCGGGATGCATAAAATGTTAAGTTATTTTTGCGCGAACCCTAAGGACTCGCGTAAAAATAACTTCAGAAGCAGTTTCGTTACATTGTGTTTTGAAACCACTTCTATCCATTTGAGATGCAACAGTTATTCTTTTATTTCTACAGACAAATTAAAAACATATCAATACAATTTTTAATTATTATGAACCCGTAGTATTTATAGGATATAGGAAGATAAAACATAGCTATTGCACCAAGATTTGTTGTTGCCAATTATATATCCTTTAGCTATATATCCTTTAGCTATATATCTTAATGATATATAGCTAAAGGATATATAATGGGAAAAAGAGAAAATAAGAGTAAGTATGCCATCCTTGGTATTTTGAATATGAGCCCCGGATCGGGCTATGATATTAAAAAACTTTTTGAAGAAAAATTTTCATATTTCTGGAATGAAAGCTACGGTCAAATCTATCCCATATTAAGACGTCTGTCCGCAGAGGGCCTTACCGTCTGTTCGGTAAAAAGACAAACGGGTAAACCAGATCGTCACATTTACAGTATCACAGATAGGGGAAGAAAGGTTCTGAGATCCTGGCTCCTTGAACCCGCAAAACGTCAGGTTGGAAGACATGAAATAATTCTTAAACTGATCTTTGGTGATCATGTTACGGTCAAAGATCAAATCGATCAAATTGAGCAGTTCAAAAATCATCATATTCGTGAGCTTGATGAAATGAAAAATATCAGAAAACAACTGGAGAGCATAGACCATAAATCAGTCAAACCATACTGGCTGATGTCGGCTAAATATGGTCAGTATTTAAATAAAGCCTATATTAACTGGGCTGATGACACGCTCACTGAACTGCGCAGATTAATGGAAAATTCCTGATATGCCGACCCGTGTTGACCTGACAAAAGGTCAAATCCCTAAATTATTACTCAGGCTTTTTACACCCATCGTCTTTGGAATGATCACCCAGGCCCTGTATGTTATGGTTGATCTTTATTTTGTCGGTCGCCTCGGTCCGGACGCGGTCGCGGCTATTTCTATCTCCGGGAATATCTTCTTTATGATCATGGGGCTTTCATTTATAATCGGGACCGGCGGCATGGTCCTGATTGCCCAGTCTTTCGGTAGAAAAGATTTTGAATATGCTTCGAAGGTATTTCAACAAAGTCTGATTCTGACTATAATCACCGGTATCATTGCCTGTCTTATCGGTTTTTTTACCGCCAATCCGTATATCCGTTTTTTCGGAGGCAGCGGGGTATCTTTGCAGCTGGGTGTTGAGTACTTCCAAATATTTTCCATATCCTTCCCATTCCTCCTGATTCTTTTTGTCACAGGTTCCTGCTACAGGGGTATGGGAGACGCAAAAACTCCTATGGTAATCGTCATTATGACCACGTTCCTGAATATTATCCTGGACCCGGTCCTCATTTTCGGCCCATGGATATTCCCGACCATGGGTGTACAAGGAGCGGCAATAGCTTCACTTATTTCCCAAGCCTGTGGTCTGACTGTCTACTTTTATCTTATCTTTATCAAGGGAAGCCATCTTAAATTTAATTCCCCATGGCGAATTAACATTGATATCATTAAAAAAAGCCTTACGATCGGTCTGCCGTCCGGGCTTAACTTTTTTTTACTCACTTTCAATATGCTCATTACATACAGGGTCGTAAGTCCATTCGGCACACATGCCCTGGCTTCTTTGGGAATCGGTTTCCGCGTATTACAAATTTTCTATATGCTGGTAATGTCCCTTACCACGGCCATGGCGGCAATCGTGGGACAAAACTATGGTGCAGGGAATTATCAAAGAATATCCGGCACATTATGGACAGGATGGCGCTTTTCTTTGTGTATCATGATCCCCGCAACTCTTTTATGTCTTGGGTTGCCTGGTTTCTTTATCGATATTTTTACAAATGATCGTGATGTGATCCGATTCGGTATCATCTATCTTACAATTACTTCTTTGAGTAATATCCTGGTCGGAACGCTTATGACTTTTTCCTCGGTTTTCCAGGGTTTGGGAAAAACCTATCCCACATTCATTGCGGCGGTCATCGATAACCTCTTATTTGCGGTAATGGTTTTTACACTGCCAGTGTTTTTTAACTGGGGATTCAATTCATTCTGGTGGATTAAAATATCAGCAACCGCTGTTGAAACATTGATTGTTGTAATTTGGCTTAAACGGGAACTATTAAAAACCAGATCTGTCCTGCATTGACCCCGGCGTTGCGTAAAATCTCTTTTATTGAATCAGGAATACATATTGCATCTATTCATATCTGAATGCAAACGTGTGATGGATATGTAACTTTTTTACACATATCTCTTGATATTCTGTTTACAAATTACACGGTTATGATTATTACATTGTTAGAAGCGGTTTCACATCCGGTTGGGCATGACAATGCCGTCTCAGATCTTCTGAATCATTTTTGCATAATTGATAACAATACAAGGAAACCATTCAATAATGTTTTTTAAGAATCTGACAAAAGGGTCATCCGGCTTCAAATCTTCACCCTGGATCGTCCTGGGCGGCTCATTGATACTCCTTTTTGTGGTTATTGTTCTGACTTTTATAAACACCAACAGGGAAAAAGCATATATGTCGAAAATACTCCTTGAAAAAGGGGCCGCCCTGATTCGATCATTTGAAGCCGGTACAAGGACCGGAATGATGGGAATGATGTGGGGCGGGACACAGGTCCAAAGGCTTCTTGAGGAAACCGCAAAACAGCCCGACATTAAATATCTATCTATGATAAGCAGAGATGGAGAGATACTTGCTCATAATAAGCGTGAAAAAATCGGTGAAAACATACTATCAAGTATTGAAACAGAAATACTCATGGCCGATCAAACCGAACGCTGGCGCATCACTGAAGATTCAGCCGGGACCAGGATTTTTGAAGTTTTTCGACAATTTGTACCACTTAAAGGAATAGGTATGGGACGGAATCGCTCACAATATCGAGGACACCGTATGGGATTCATGGGAAGAAACAGGAAGAGTCCGAATATTCAATTCAGCCCTGAAAACATCGATCAAATCATCTTTGTGGGGCTCGATGTTACCCCGTTTGAAGAAGCTCGTTTAAAAGACATCCGGCACAGTATAATGATGGCCGCCATACTCATTCTCCTGGGTTTCGGCGGCTTTGTCTCTCTTTACTGGGCAGAAAGATACCGTTCTACAAGACGTTCGCTTCAGGATACCAGTGCTTTTGCAAGTGAAGTTGTAACCCAGCTCCCGGTCGGTTTAATCGCGACCGATCGTAACGGAAAAATTACTTTTTTAAATCATGCCGCGGAAAAAATATCGGGAATGAACATGATTCAGGTGAAAGGCAAATCACCCGATGAAATCATGCCTGCCTACTGGAATGATCTTAAAATACTGCTCGATTC
Organism: Deltaproteobacteria bacterium; assembly: GCA_030593645.1. Taxonomy (GTDB): domain Bacteria; phylum Desulfobacterota; class Desulfobacteria; order Desulfobacterales; family JAUVGT01; genus JAUVGT01. Next base: position 1,257 of record JAUVGT010000069.1, on the reverse strand, counting down.
CGGCCAAACCATTCTGGACAGGGAAAAAGAATCGATTTTTCCGAATAAAAATACTGTTCCGGTATCTGTGAGCGCTTCCAGAATTATTAATGAAGAAGGATATTTTGTCGGCTATATTATTATTATACGCGATCTTACTGAAATTCGAAGTCTTCAGAATGAAATCAGGCGTAAGGAAAAACTCGCTTCTCTTGGAAACCTGGCAGCAGGTGTGGCCCATGAAATCCGCAATCCTTTAAGTTCCATCAAAGGTATGGCCTCATTTTTGGCGGGTAAATTCGATAAAAATAGTGAAAATAAAGAAGCGGCTGATGTCATGATTAAAGAGGTTGACCGGCTCAACCGGGTGATCAACGAATTGCTTGAATTTGCCAGACCTGCTGAACTGAATAACCAAAAAACGGATATGAATGCCCTGCTTAACCATTCCGTACGCTTGATTCGCCAGGACGCGAAAGCTAAAAACATTAATATCGAATTGCTAATCGATGATGAAATCATCACCAGCAGGATTGACCCTGACCGTATGACCCAGTGCCTGCTTAATCTGTATATTAATGCCATTCAGTCCATGGAAAACGGCGGTACCCTTTCCATAAAAAGCCTCATAAACACTAACGGAAGCGTTGTCATAAAGGTCGATGACACAGGAGAAGGTATTTCGTCTGAAAACATAAATAAGATTTTTGATCCATATTTTACATCTAAGCCGGACGGTACCGGTCTTGGCCTGGCAATTGTTCATAAAATTATTGAAGCGCTAAACAGCAGCATTGATGTTAAAAGTACTGTTGGACAGGGGACTGTATTTACCATTACCATTCCTTCTGGTCTTTAAACTCAGCAACTTTATTTTAAAAGCGGTTTCAAAATATACAGGATATATCGATGGCACTCAAAAACATAAATATTTTGGTTGTTGATGACGATCCGGGTCATTTGACCACATTAAAGACCATTCTAAAAAGCTGGGGTTATTCCGTTGAAACCGCAGACGATGGTTCTAAAGCTGTCGGAATGGTCAAAGACAGACCTTTTGACCTGATATTAATGGACGTAAGAATGACGGTTCTTGACGGTATTGAAGCCCTTAAACAAATAAAGGCATATAATCCTGCCATCCCGATTTTAATCATGACTGCCTATTCATCCGTGGAAACCGCAGTAGATGCATTAAAATCAGGGGCCTACGATTATTTAACCAAACCGCTCGATTTTGAAACACTGCAGCTCACCATCGAACGCGCCATTGAGCAT
>JAUVGT010000365.1 GCA_030593645.1 Deltaproteobacteria bacterium | reverse complement strand
ACCCACCCCGCCATTTCAATATTTCCTCAGAAATCAGGATGCGCAACTCCATTAACAATGATTTTGCAACAATAGAAAATGGATTATTCGCCCAAGAACTGATACACAGGGGAAGCTGGTTTGGAGGCAGGATTACTCTCGATACCCCGGCAGATGAGTTTGGAAAAAAGGCCGCATTCTTATTAGAAAACATGTGGCCGGTAATCAACGGGGCATTGTTTGAATCGAAGACAGTTGAGTTCGTACAAGAACCTGGACCCGGTAAAACAATGGACCACATGCTGGTAACATCTATGATCCCGTTTCGTATTGAGACATTGAATAATCATGACAATCAGGTCAAATTGGGCTACACAAAACGTTACAGTACAGCACTCAAGCGGCCCCGCCGTAATCGTGTGGGTTTTCTTCCGGGCTCTATCGTAAAAATGGATTCAGAGGAGCATTGCCGCGCCTGGCAGGGGTTTAAGATATCCATTGAACCGGTTTTTAAAGAACCGGAAGATCCAATCAAACCGGTCTTAGTTACAGACGCGGATGAAAATATTCCAGAGGAAATTTGGAAAATGAATTCGGCACAAATCGGCAATCTCAGGCGATTAACGCTCATGAAACCCGAGACAGCCTTTAAAAACATTCGGGCACTTTATGATAAATATGAGGATTGGGACGAAACCGTTTTAGCTAAGCACCTGGTACCGAAATCTGTTGTCAGCGAACTCAATAAATTCGCAGAAAAACAAAATCACAATGGGCTTAAATCCTATATCCTTGAGTTAATAAGAAAATACTCCATTGGAGTTTGGGATAATATAAAAAAGGAAAGGGCCATAAACGATCTTAACAAAAAGAAGGCGGGTTAATGAAATGGCATTTACTGACTCAAATGCAGTGATTCAATTTTCTGTTTATTTTAAGCTCAGCACCGGTCTAATGCTGCACTCTGGTATTCCCAATGAAGTGGTGGACAACACCATTGAAACCACACCGGATGGGGGAAAGCTGCATATCAACGGTTATGTATGGGCCAGTTTAATACGCAGGGCACTCAACCGAGTGGAAGGAGGGCCCGAAATTGCAGATAAAATCGGAAAGTTCAATAATGAGGTACATGTCTCATCAGCCTGGTTCGAGTCGGATTTTGTTGACCTGCCTGACATCGATGAACGGTTGGGTATCAGGATCAGCAGAAAGTGGGGTGCATCTATCACGGGTGGACTTTATAGTGAAGAGGTTGTTCCTGCCGGGTTAAACAATATTAAGATGCGGTTCAATTATTTTTATAAAAGCAGTGATGATTCCAGGGAGGATCAAAAAATTGCTGATACCATAGCGGCAGCTCTCTGGGTAATCGACCAGAAAATTGAAAATATCGGTGGGGGCTGGAGCTATGGTTTCGGTCGTTTGAAGTTTGTAAGCGGACAGTGGTGGCGGTTGGATTTGTCACAACATAAAGACCGCCAACGTTTATGGTCGTATAAAGGGATATCAGAAGGGACGGCCATCCAGCTTAATGAACCGAAGGTTATTAAACCCTGGTGTAAAATTACCCTGTCAGCAGGTATGCAGCCAGGCCAACTTCTGGCCGTCCACACAGACTTCCCTCTTATTGAGACCGCTACCGGTAGAAAAAAACTACCGGACTCTTTTATCTTCAGCCATCAGGTTGTAACTGATTCCGGTGAGACTGAAGCCCAGGTGGTTATGCCCGGAAAAACGATCCGTCAGGCTCTTCTTTCCACAAACATTGAGCGTAAACTTAGGACCAGCGGTGAAAAGGTCTGTGTAGACGACACTATTGCGAAAAATTGTAAATGTCCGCGCTGTAAATGGTTTGGCTCCACCGACTGCAGCGGCATTATCGCAGTACTTGATTCTCCGGTGAAAAACCACCAAACAGAAATAATCCATCGAATTCAACTCTGTGAGCACTCAATGCAAAATATAAATTTATTTAGCGGAGAATATCTGACGGATGGAAAATTTGACATGGAGATAATCATCGACTATTCCAGACCTGATACGGATTATCAGATCCTGATCGCTCATCTCAATCAGCTGTTTAATGAAATGCGGCCAGAAAAGAAAAAAGCCCCGGAGGGCTGGTATCGTATCGGAGCAACATCAACCTGTACCGGGCAATTGGGTGTGCACGATGTTCAAACCCAAACCTACGGAGTATGAAATGACCAACAACAGTTTTAAAGATGGTTTTCTTGACTATAAAACAGGATTAATACAGGAACTGAGCAATTTTACTTCCTTAGATTTCTCCGAAGATCTCTCTGAACGGTATGACGGCTATTTGGCATTCTCATCAGGCGAAAAAAACCTTATTGAACTTGAATCACACAACCTGGGCGAACTTTCAGCAGGTAAAGTTAAAAACGTTCCTGGGGTTGAAGGTTATCTTATCGAAATCAGCCTCTGGAAGAATAATCAGGATAAACTTTTTACCGAAATTTCACTGGAGCGGGAGGAAACGGGATGGTTTTATCAGCAATGGACATTAGATACAAGCAAAGTCGGAACCGGTGAAAACAAATGCTACTACCGCGTTGTGCATACAATTACGCGAAACTCAGGAAACAATCTTAAATCCATTGAAGTGATTTGCCCAAAAACCCGCTTGCATTTTTTCATCACCAGGGGAGGTGCCCAAAAGTGATACTCTATGTCGGAAATCTACCGGTACATATTAGTAAGGATGAAGTAAAAAAACTATTTGAAGGGTATAAAGTTTCAGGTTCTCCATCCCTGAAAAACAAAAAGGGTTCCGCCCTTACCTTTGTCACCATTGAAGATTCATCACAAGCTCAAAAAGCCATAAATGAATTGAACAATAAACTGGTGTGGAAGCAACGTATTGTGGTTAACCAATACAAAAGAAAAGAAGCACCCGATCCGGCAGCCAAAAAGCAAAACATCCCCTCAAAAAACATAAACAAAAATATAGGCGGTGAACACTTCCCTTACACTTTTTCTGCCCGAGATTGCCAAAAAAAAAATACAGACAAATTGAATATTTTGCACCACCAGTTAGACAATGGAAAAATCGATGTGGCTTTTGAAATTACCTGGGAAACTCTGACACCCACAGCCGCCAACCCCTGCACTAATGAAACTCAAGATGATACGTGCCCGCGTAATGATAACAAAAAGTATACCGGCTATAACAATCGCTGGTTAATGATCAATAAACATCTGGCCATCAGTCCTTTTACCGTCAAATCAGCCATAGCAAATGGCTTTGCGAATATCCTGGGAGGCTGTATCCGGGTACCCACAAAAAGTGAAGAACATCCAAAAAATGTTGAACAGGGTCACTACTATTATAATGGCAAGTATAAACGATATAGAGTTGCCATGGATAACTCCAAGCCCGCTATTATCGCCAGTATGGACGATATCAAAGACGGCTTTCGTGATATTGAAATCCAACCTGTCATCGAATACTATTATGACCGGCCAGCCGCACCCAATGGAATAACATTGAAAAGTGGAATGGATTATTATACCGAAGTAACTACTGATAATCGTAAAAGATTTATTTTAAATCTGTCAGACACTCCTGTGGACAGGTGGGAAAAACTGACTTACTTTGGACCCTACCAGTTCGGCATGAATCTATCTTTGAAAGCGGGTCAATTAAATAAACGTCACCATCACCGTTTTTATAAAAAAACCGGTTTTCCAATGAAAGAACGCGTTCCGGCAATCTATTTTATGGATAAGGATGAAATGGCCCAAAAGGTTTACATGGGAGATTTCGAGCGACGTAATGATAAAGTCGATCCAAGAGGCTACCTTCGACATGAGTACTGGTATGATGATCTTATGAACTACAGCAGGGATAAGACGCGCCGTCCACTATGCAAAGGTGATTGGGTTTATTTCCAATCATGCACCGACCCTAAAAACAGTAAGAAAAAGCTGATCCATATCGGGCGTAACTTCCAGTTCAAAGCTGTTTTTTTGCACCAGGATGCTGTTCCCGAAAACCAGCAGGCATGCGATGATATAAATCTTCTATGCGATCGCTGCGCAATGTTCGGTATGGTGGATAAAAATGCATCGGCCGGCGGTTATAAAGGACGTTTTAGAGCATCGACCTTGATAAGTGAACAAACTTATGGAAAAACAGATAAATTAAAAGCAATAATACCCTATATTGAAGGCAAGAATATCCAAGAAAAAACAGTCGATATAATGGGATGGAAATCCAGTGATAATGAAAAAGAGGTCATTGCCAAACAATATCTAATGCCGCTGCAGGGCTCGCCAAAACCCAATAAAAGGGATGTGGGCAGCTATTTTAATAAAACTTCTGGGATGGTAACAGGAGTTAAAAAATACCGCCATGCATCGAAAAAAGTGAAAACGCTCCAAATGTTGGAAACATTTATCGAGATTGTAAATCGTGAAAGAGAAAAATATGCACATCAATTGAGGCGATATGCTCAGGTAGCTGCTGAAGGCATTAAATTTTCAGGAACCGTGGGAGCGGAAAACAGCCGTGTGGATGAGATTGCCGCTCTCATTATTCTTTTAGATCACAGGGTTGCTCAACATGGGTTTAAGATCGGTCTGAATAAATCATTGGGTCTTGGCAGCATCATATCTTCAGTTAATAAAATCTGGATCCGAAAGAAAAATGATTATGATAAATGGATATCCTTATCCATCTCTGAAAAGGATACAAAAGACGAGCTCATTTTAAAGCTGAAAGATCATATCCCCGGTATCGATCAGGAACTCCAGAATTTTAAAAAGGTTGACGCCGCAATTAATCAGGCGATAGAGGTGGAAATGGGTTTACGTTCCAGTAAATACCCGGAGCCGCATCATAGAGAATACTGGAAGCGTTTCCGCGATAGCAATGAAAAGCTTTCAGACGGTGTAAAAAAAAGTTATGCGGGTTAAACTCAGTAATGTCCGGTTAGGTTTTTGCATGTATTAAAACGACGGTGAAAAAAGTGAAAAAAGATAAATATTTAGCTTGACATTCAAGTAAAAATTTTCGCGGCGACTTGTAATATTAACAATAATTACAAGGAGTTATGACT
>JAUVGT010000213.1 GCA_030593645.1 Deltaproteobacteria bacterium | reverse complement strand
GCTTTAATAAATATCATTGAGAATGATAATACATAATAATGCGTTAGTTTTAATACAATAAAAGATTATCTATGTCAAAAACCAGCCATAATGCTCATAAAGTTCATAACAATTTAAAAGCGGACAAAATTAATAATGTTCTCATAACGATTTCGAATGCCGTCAATGCCACATCTGACCTTGATGATCTGTATAAATATATTCACAACTCATTAAGTGAAATTGTCGATACAACCAATTTTTTAGTCGGTATATATAATAATAAAGAAGACAGCATTACCTATCCTTACTATATTGATGAAAAAGGCGACACTTATAATAAAATCCAAAATGTAAGCAAATCAAGTATAATAGCAGCCGAGGTAATCAGGAGGAAAAAACCGTTCTTTATAAACAAGGCGCAGGTTCAAGAACGGTTAAAAAGATTAAATCAAAAACACATCGGTGAACCCTGCGAACAATGGCTGGGAGTTCCTTTAAAAATAGAAGAAGATGTGATCGGGGTTATGGTGGTTCAGAGCTATAATGATCCTGAATTATATGATGAAAAGGATGCTGAAATACTTCTCACTGTATCAAACCAGGTCGCCCTTTCAATCGAAAGTAAGCGCAAAGAAAAAGCGCGAAAACAAAGCCAGGCAAGAATTAAAACACTTTATGAAATTTCAAATGCTGTGAATACCACATTTAACCTGGAGGATCTTTACTCATCCATCCATACATCGCTAAGTAGAATTATTCATGTTAAGAACTTTTTTATCGCTATCTATTCTAATAATACCGATTCAGTTGTTTTCCCCTACAAGGTCGATCAGTTCGAAACCGATTTGTCAGAGGCATTCAGTGAAATAAAAGATATGAAAAATTCAAAGTCTCTGACCAGTAAAGTCATTAGAACAGGAAAACCGCTTTTTTTAATAAATGATGATATTAAAGGAAGAGGTAAACAATCAAAATCCTGGCTTGGTGTGCCGTTAAAAATCAAAGATGAAATCATAGGCGTCATGGCCACACAAAGCTATGAAAATTCTGATGCATATTCACCGGAAGACGTCGATACATTCAGTTCTGTTTCTGATCAAGTCGCTCTCGCTATCGATCGAAAAAGAAAAGAGGAAGAAGTTAATTTATTAAACGAGGAACTGGAAAATAAGGTCATTGAACGCACCGCCCAATTGGAGGAAGCACAGAAAAAAGCACTGGATAATGCTCATAAGGCGGGAATGGCTGAAATCGCGACCGGCACTATTCATAATGTGGGCAATATTCTAAACAGTGTAAAAGTTTCATCACAAATTATTTTTGATTTATTAAAAACCAATTCCAGTTTTATAGGTTTGGAAAAAGTTGATAAATTACTGGGTGAAAATATAAGTCATATTGATGAATTTCTATTAACACCCAAAGCCGCTTCTTTGATGAAGTATTTTCACAAGATATGTATAAGTTATACGGATGCTAAAGTTCGAATTGATGAACACCTGGAACGCTTGGGTAAGGGGATTGAAAATATTGAAGAAGTAATCACTGCCCAGCAAAGTTATACCGGTTATTTCGCACTTCGTGAAGATCTGAATACCAGGATAATTGAAGATGCTTTGACCATTCAACAGGGTACAATAGAAAAATACAGAATTGACGTGATTAAAGAATTTGAAAATATACCAAAAGTATCAATACAGAAAACAAAATTGATCCACATTCTAATCAATCTGATTAAAAACGCTAAAGATGCCATGCTGCAAGTATCTGATGATCAAAGAAAACTATTCATATCTCTAAACGGTAACGATAAAGCCATATACTTAAAAATCCGGGACATCGGGGAAGGTATTCCGAAAGAAAACTTAACGAAAATATTTAATCATGGTTTTACCACTAAAAAGGACGGCCATGGTTATGGTCTGCATAGCTGCGCGAATTATATGACTGAAATGGGCGGGAAAATGATTGCGCAAAGTGATGGACCAGGTAAAGGTGCCACGATAATTTTGGAATTTCCTCTTAAAAAATGAGCTCACATAAATTAAAAATTACTTTTTTTCATTCGATGTTCATTTTTTTTATACATTTCGTGGTATAGAAACCTCCCCATTGCTTTAATTATCCTTAAACTCTTTTCCTTTTAATCCCTTAAACCATATTCTTAAACCATTAGATGCCATAAAAAGTAATACGATATAAAGCAGAGAGATAAATTTGACTTCCTTTACATAATACAGCCAGATTCCGATGATATCAACAATGATCCAGTAAACCCAACTTTCAATTCTTTTTTGAGCCATTAAGAACATTGCAGAAAAACTCATGACCGTTGTCAGGGCATCTATAAACGGATAAGATGCGGGCTCGGGAAAAAGAACCGGCATGATCAGATGGATTCGTTTCATGAATATACCGACAATGATTGACAAAGCCAAAGTCCCCATGGCCCAGAATATAATCGTTTGAACCTGGCTGACTCTTACAAATACTGTGCTGTCATCTTGATCCCGTAGTCCCTTTTTCCAGTACCACCAGCCGTAGATACTTGCCCCCAGATAATAAACCTGTTCAATGGCATCCGAATAGAGCCTGATCTGGTAGAAGAGGAACGCGTATAGGATCACGGATATGATACCCACCGGCCATGTCAGCATATTTTTTTTAGAAATCAGCCAGACCGACCATAAATAGAGTAAAGTCCCGACAAGTTCGATATAGCTCATCGGGTAGCCGAGTATATTAAAGGCAATTGTATTGACGCTGAAAAAGGCAAAGAGGGTTGTCAAAAACGGCGGCATGGTTTATTCCTTCCTTTTGAAAGAGTTGCTATGCATTGAAGCGGTTTTATATTTTTTATGATTACTTAAAATTGTTTTAACAGTTTCAATTCTTTCTTCCAGATTTCCATATAATAAAAAATATGAGAGCGTTCTATTGTTTAGATCGGTTATAATCTGCTTTTGAAATGTCTTTCGTTTAACATCTCCGGATCTGTCCCAAGTATCATCATAAGGAATATCCACATCACATAAAAAAACCAAATCATATCGTGATGACGCCTCCGATGCAAGTTCATGCAGCAAAGGAGAGGCTTTCCCATGATAATAAAGGGAAAACATGAACGTGGTCATGGCATTGGTATCGGTAAACAGATAGTTGTCTGCCTTTAAAATTTTCTTTTTTTCTTTTTCCAAGTGATTGATGGCGATATGTTCCAGCTGTTTTATGGTGAGGCGGCGGTTCTTTTGATTTTTTTCCCAGTACTCACGTCCATATTCCGGCATCCATTCCGTATGGTATTCTTCAGCCATCTGTTTCGATATTGTTGTTTTCCCGGTACATGGAGCCCCTAAAAATACGATATTCGTGATTAAGTCTTTATATACATAGGGATCAATATATTTTCTGTATTTAAAAGGTCTTTCTCGTATTTTTGATGCGGAGATGTTCACTTGCTTTCGATCCGGGTCAACCGGACGGTTTTTGGCACACAAAGCCAGACTCATATGCCGGCCATAAAATTCACTGGAATAAAATGCAGATACATTTGAAATATCTAATGTATGAAGAATATAGTCTTCATGTTTTTTTTGTATTTCCCGGGTGTCTCCGACTTCAGTCGGCCCATCCCATGCCTCGATGACTTTAACTTCCGGGTATAATGTTTTGATCCAGTCGGAACGGACTGTTAACGGAACCTCGGTTTCGTTCGGGGCATCATATATAATGACAACGACTTCATCCATTTCAGAAATGGCTGTCTCTATGAGCAGTTGATGTCCTTTATGAAAAGGCGCGAACTTACCTAATGTTAATCCTCGTTTTAATTTCATCATTCAAACCATAAATCGCATGCAAAGCTGAAAATATAATGCCAACAGGCGGATTTGGCCGACTTTTTCAATGGGTGTTTCTACGATGACAATCATAGAAATTTCTATTTGTCTTGAATACGTTCATGCTGAACATAAGTATTGTAATAATTTAACAGAAAATACCTGTAAATTCAATGGTTTTGTTTACTTAGGCAATCGTGCTTTCTTATCACTATTAATCATGAATCCATGCATATCTTAAAGATACCGTATGGTATGGAAATTTTAAATACCGGTTGCATTTTTTAACTATGCATATCATATATATTAAGATGAAAAGACTCACAAAAGAACAATGGTTTAAAGAGGGTATGAAAGTTCTTGAGGCGCACGGAAGCGCCGGCCTTACGATTGATGAATTGACCAAACGGTTAAATGTCACAAAAGGTTCTTTTTATCATCATTTTAAAAACCGAATCACTTTTTCTGAAGAGCTGCTCGGGTATTGGGAACAGCAGATGACTTTGGGAATTATTAACGCTAGCCGCCGCGTAGTAGACTTTGATGAAAGAAATAAAAAAATAATGGACCTGTCCAACAAACCGAGCACTTATAAACGTGAAGTGGCCATAAGGGCATGGGCGCTTCGTGATCCGGTGGCGCGTGCCTTTCAAAAACGAATCGATAAACAGCGTCTTTCATTTCTTACCGATCTCTATGATATGTTTACAAAAGAAAAAGAGCAGGCTGAACTCATGGCACATATCCGGTATTGTTTTGTGATTGGCGCTCAGCAGATCATTCCAAGCATCAAGGGAAAAAAACTCCAATTTCTGCTGTCGGAACTCAACCATTTTTTTGAACAATCAAAATAATTGGTGAAACGCTTTAAAACCTCCCCATAAATCCAAATGAGATTAAGAACAGATCCTGAATTTAAAGTCTATAAAATGCTTGACAAATTGTCCAAGCATACCATACCATACCATACCATATGGTATGGTATAAAATAACATATATATTTTTAATCATATTTACTTGAAGGAAAGTGCTCATGAAAACAATCATAGAACCATTTCGTATTAAATCTACAGAACCCATCAAACTGATTTCCAAAGAAGAAAGAATCAAGGCCCTTGAAAAAGCCCACAACAATGTTTTCCTGCTGGACGCGCAGGATTGCTGCATCGATCTTTTGACAGATAGCGGCACCGGTTGTATGTCCACGGCACAGTGGGCCGCCATGATGCTGGGGGATGAAAGTTACGCGGGGAGTAATTCATGGAAAAAATTTGAAAAGACCGTAAAGGACATTACCGGTATCAAACACGTATTGCCCACACACCAGGGGCGGGCCGCGGAAGCGATATTGGCACAGACAATAATCAAAAAAGGTGATATCATCCCCAACAACAGCCACTTTGATACCACACGCGCCAATATCGAGTATGTGGGCGGTGTGGCCCTGAATTTGCTTTGTGATGACGGCCTCGATACATCCAGCGAATCTTTGTTTAAGGGGAATATGAATCTAGATAAATTGAAGGACTGTATCAAGGAGCATGGAAAAGAAAAAATCCCATTCTGCATGATTACAGTTACAAACAACACCGGCGGGGGCCAGCCGGTTTCCATGGAGAACATCCGTGATATAAAAGAAATTCTGAAGAAATATGATATTCCCCTGATCATCGACGCCTGCAGGTTCGCGGAAAATGCCTATTTTATTCATGAAAGAGAAGAAGTCTGCAAGGATAAATCCCTTTTGGAGATCGCCAGGGAAATGTTTTCATATGCGGACGGTGCCACCATGAGCTGCAAAAAAGACGGGCTTGCAAACATCGGTGGGTTTTTGATCTGCAATGATGACCAATGGGCGGAAGTGTTTAAAAATCTTCTCATCTTACGTGAAGGGTTTCCCACTTACGGCGGACTCGCCGGAAGAGACCTTGAGGCCATTGCCGTGGGGCTGATGGAAGCGCTGGAACTGGACTACCAGGTATACCGGCACGCGACGGTCACTTATTTAAGTGACCGTCTGATTGAACGGGGAATCCCCATTGTTCGCCCGGCCGGGGGCCATGCTGTTTTTCTCGACGCGAAACAGTTTTTGCCCAATATATCCCCCCTCCAGTACCCCGGAATCGGGATTATCAACGCAATCTATATTGAAGGCGGAATTCGAGGGGTTGAGCTGGGAAGTGTGATGTTTGGCAAGTTTGATGAGAATGGAAACGAAATCCCGTCATCCCTTGAATTGGTTCGATTGGCATTCCCCCGACGCGTTTATACCCAGAGTCATTTTGATTACGTGGTGGAAGTCATCGAAAGTGTCTGGAAAAAGAAAGATCAAATACCGGGTTACCGCATCACCTATCAGCCTGAATTTTTAAGACACTTTTCATGTCATTTTGAAACGGTTTAAGCTACTCTCTCGCAGAAGAGCAGCATTATAGAAAAAGAAAAAACAAAAACCATTGTTCTCACAGAGGCACAGAGAACACAGAGAAAATAGTATTTTTCCGCTTCGCGAATTTTAAGAAACTAAGGGTTTGCGCAAGAATAACTTCACAAATTTTAAGGGTCGAGGCGTCCATTCGGCTGCGTTACAAAAGCGCAGAAATATCAAGCCTGTTTCGAGCTTTTGTAACGCAGCCGAATGGGATGATTCGCCCTTTAAAATGTGAAGTTATTCTTGCGTGAGCCCTAAGCACATGCTGCGGAGAATTTGACTCTGTATGGGAAAGGGATAATCCGGTCATTGTAATTTTTACTGGTTTGCATTCCACCTAAAGGGTGGAATGCAAACCAGTAAAATCCCTCTGTGTTCTCTGTGTCTATGTGAGAGACTATATTTTCAGTTTATAGATACCGAACCTCAGCCAGCTTCCTGGGAATGACCTGTTTAAATTTGTATTTCGGATAACCGATGGTCAGGCTTGAATAAACTTCCCGGTCTTCCGGGAGATCCAGTAATTTTCTGATTTCAGGAACCCGGTTGCATGCCGGCGGAATCAGATCATTGAAACAGGTCCCCATTTTTAAAATCTCCGCCATGAAAATGCCGTGAAACGCGGATATCGCGCAATTGGTTTCACCCATCGGTTCCGCAACAGGGCTGTGAAAAAGCATAAGGACCGGACAGTCCCTCAGTATTTCATTACTCCGGTTCTCCCTGTACCATCGGATATACCAGCGCATGCCCGGCATGACAAACCGTTCCAGTGTACCGAGTTTCTTTTTTCCGGCCCTTTTTTTTACAATAAATCTCGCAATCGGATTTCCAAGAGCCTTTTCAAGGCTTTCGTATAATTTGTAAATCAGATCTGAAAGGTTTTTTAAAATTTCCGGGTTATCAATAACGATGATTCCGGTGCTCCTGCTGCTGGTGCCTGTTGGTGCCCTGTGGGCAGCATCGATGATTCGATTTAATAGTTCACGGGGAACCGGTTTATTTTTATATCTTCTTATGGATCGGCGCTGTTCCATCATGGTCAGAAGTTGATTTTCCGTGATTTCCAGTTCTCCGACCGGTTTAAATTCTTTAGAGTCCAATCCTTCAACCTGAATCGCTCCATCGGGACATACTGCCGCGCAGTGTCCGCAACCCATGCAAAGGTCAATCCGATCAGTAGAAATCACAGTCACCTTTTCATTATTTCGCTCAACAACTTCGGTAATATGACGCGGACAAACATGCCCGCATATACCGCAGCTATTGCATTTTTCATGGTCTATTTTAATCATGTCCGCTATCTCCTTGAAATTTTGAAATTACTTCTATTCTATTTCTTCACTATCTATGTCGGGGTACAATTTATACGCACAATCCTTACAAATAGTGTGTGTAAAATCTGCCTCGGTATGCTTTGTAATGTATCCTTCAATTTTTTCCCAATATCCTTCATCATTACGAATTTTCCCGCATGAGGAACAGATCGGCAGCAATCCCTTTAGAACCTTGATTTCCAGAAAAGACACCTGTAACTTTATACTTAAGTCACGCATCCGCCCAATGATTATACCAAGAGCCAGAAACACTATATGCATAGCCCAAAAATTCCGGCTTTCTCTTCCGGCAAACAATATATTAACCGACTCTCCGGATAAAAGGAATAGAGCGACATTCACAGGCAAAACAATAACGGCCGCCAGAACACCACCTTTAAGCCCATAAAAATTGGCTGTAATAACGATCGGTATGAGTGATAATAATACGGTCAAACGTTCCAGTAAAAAATTATGGGCGGGGATAAAAAATGCGGCATAACAAGCAAAAACAATAACACATATTAAACTTTTATTATTCGTTATGTAATTGTTTATTATTTTCATTTTATTAGAAGTTTTGATTTTGCCTCGAGCAGTTTTACTGTCTATCATATACCTCACTATTAGCAACAATATTGTTCGGTTTTATGTTTTGAAGAAATATAACAAAAAATGACCAATCTGATTGGAGAATGAGGGGACGTCCTTAAATAACTAAATAAAGACTTGACTGATAATTTTTATCATGATAGCGGTTTGGTATGCCAAGACAATCAAGAATCGATGCACCGGGAGTGCTTCACCATGTCATCATTCGGGGGATTGAAAGAAAGAAAAT
>JAUVGT010000397.1 GCA_030593645.1 Deltaproteobacteria bacterium | reverse complement strand
GTATTCACCGCGTACAATCCGGCCCAGCCTCGAATCAGTTTGGCAGTATCAAAGGCCGGAACAAATTCAGCCAACTCGGGCCATAGGAGTTCCATGAATCGTTTATCATCCCAGTTAAAATCAAAACCGACCGGGTCTTCTTCCATCGATTTTCCAAGCAGAATTATACCGCCGGTTTCAGTTCGAAAATACAGACCCGATGGCAGGACGGTCAATGGAAGGGGCCCGTTTGGTTTTACTGCCGTATCCATCGCAAAAACCTGCCGTTTTACCGGGTCAATCGGCAGATTGACACCTGCGGTTTTGGCAATTTGAGCAGCCCAGGCACCGGCACAATTGATTACAAATTCTGAAAGAAATACTTTTTCTGAGAGCATTCGAACACCATTAGCTTTACCGGAGTTGGAGGTAATTTCGATGACTTCATCGTGGATATATTCAGCACCCAGTGATCGGGCTTTTGCTTTGTAACCCATCAGAACTGCATACGCGTCAAAGTGGCCATCATGTGATCCGAATGTACCGCCTTCCATGTTTGACGGTTGATACAGGGGATATTTTTCCACGATCCTGTCGGTTGTCCACCATTCGATTTTGCATCCAAGCTCCTTTTGCATTTCAAAAGCATTTTTTGAAGCGGTTTTGCCGGCTTCATTCACTAAAAACAGGTTTCCCTCCCGATGATAGGATATATGGGGCTTGTTATCCCCGACAGTCATATCATCTTCAAAATTTTCGAGAATATTAAAAGCATACTGAGAAATTCGCACATTATCCCTGAGACTGAACTGAATTCGGGCGTTTGTCATTGAAAGTGCTGTTGAAGCTTTTTCATAGGCCGGGTCCATCTCAATTACAGCCACCTTCAATTTATCGTCAGTATTCATCAAATAGTAGGCGCATGCGCTCCCCATTATACCGCCGCCGATGATAATAATATCATATGAGTTTTGATTCATAACGATCTCCTATAAGAACATAATTTATTGATAGTAAGGAAGATGCCGTCTTGCTGTCAAGAGAAATAGGTTTTAAGGGTTTGATTGGAAAGTTGGAAAAATGTATGGATATTGGCTAAATCGGAATTCGGGGTCGGTATCGCTTTCGTCTTTTTTCCCATTAGACAGGGACACAGGCCTGCCACTACGAAAAGCCATACAACCAAAGAAAAAATAATATCTCATTCACCCTTTTCGATACCGATTACGATACCGACCCCGAATTCCGATTAAAAGTAATTGTAAAACCGGAATAAATATTTAATAATGCTGAACCATTTTCAACTCAAAGAATACGGGAGATTTCATGGACATATATCAATTTCTTAACGAGCACGGGATCGATTTTATCAGGCACGATCATCCGCCGGTATATACGGTATATGACGTCAACCGTTTGATACCCTCACTGCCCGGGGCAAAAACAAAGAATCTTTTTTTCCGTGATAAAAAAGGGAAAAGACATTTTTTGGTTATGGTTCCTGATTATAAAAAGGTGAACATGAAGAAGCTGCATATTATTCTCGAAAGCAGTCGGATCAGTTTTGGATCACCGGAAAGACTGAAAAAATATCTGGGAATCGAACCCGGTTCGGTCTCTTTGCTGGCTGTGGTGAATGATAAAGAAAAAGAAGTGGAAATCTTTATTGATAACGAACTCTGGGAATCAGAAGCGTTCCAGTTTCATCCGCTGGTGAACACGAGCACACTGACCGTTTCAAAAGAAAACATCATGAAATTTTTGAATGCCACGGGGCATACTTTAAACGCAGTCGATATCCCCGGCAAATAATGATCTTTCTATTAAATAAAAAAAACTCTCGCAAAGGCGCAAAGACGCAGAGGGTTGTCACACGCAAAGCATGCTTTGCGTGTGATATAAAAGAAATCGGTTTTCTTTGCGCGAACCCTTGGCTTTCTGTGGACTCTGCAATTGATTAATCTTTAATCTTGCTTAAAAACGATGCATTTTACTTCAAAAACCGCTCCTTTTGGAAGGGCGCTCACTTCAATGGCTGCCCGGGCCGGACGGTGGTCTGAAAAATATTCTTCATAAATTGCATTAAACTCGGCAAACGTTCCCATATCTGTCAGGAACACATCGACCGCCGCAACATCTTTAAGTTCGGCTCCACCGGCAATAATGATCTGTTTCATGTTTTCAAGTCCCTGGCGCGCCTGGGAGGCCAGGTCCGGACCCACAAGCTCTCCTGTTTCCGGATTCATTCCAAGCTGGCCACTGATAAAACGAAACGATCCACCCGAAATTCCCTGGGAATACGGGCCGATGGCTGCCGGTGCTTTATCCGTCTGAATACTTTTTAGTGCCATTTCTGTCATTCCTTTCATATGTTAAATTAAACCATTTTCAATTCGTTTTACATATATTGTAAGCAAATACAATACTTAAATCAGAGCATTTTAATTAAAAATCAATCTTTCAGTTTGTTGAGATTTTATTGAGAAGTAGTGCTTTCTTTCTAGACAGTAAACTGGGCAACTAAGTTGTTTAGTCTTATTGTCATTTCAGATAATTCTGAGGAGTTGTCTTTAATGTTTTGATTTCCATTATAAACTTCGCGGCTGATATTATTAGTTTCATTCACATCACTGGCAACCGATTCAACCGAGATACTTGCATCCATGACGGTTTTTGAAATTTCACTGATACCGGAAGATGCCTGTGAAATATTAGATGCCACATCGCTGATAACTACATTCTGTTCTTCGATTGATGAGGCGATACTCGTGACGATTTCGTTGACTTTGCCAATCACGCTTTTTGTTTTAGTAATATCACTGAC
The DNA here is from genome assembly GCA_030593645.1 of Deltaproteobacteria bacterium. Lineage (GTDB taxonomy): Bacteria > Desulfobacterota > Desulfobacteria > Desulfobacterales > JAUVGT01 > JAUVGT01. The sequence continues at coordinate 1,568 of JAUVGT010000397.1, read as the reverse complement.
TGTTGCATTTAATGAGTTTTGTACATCACTGATCAGTCCGCCGATCGTGTTTGTGGATTTTTTGGACTGCAATGCCAGTTCTTTAACTTCACTCGCCACAACGGCGAAACCTTTCCCAGCCTCACCCGCCCGGGCGGCCTCAATCGTTGCATTCAGAGCAAGAAGGTTTGTCTGTTCTGAAATCGCATTGATGACTTCAACGATTTTACTGATTTCATGGGCAAGTTTTTCATATTCATTTATTTTGTTAACGGAACTGTCCACTTTTTCCACCGCATTATTTGTCTCCAATGTTGCTTTTTCAGTGTTTCGTGCTATTTCAGATATTGTACTTGTCATCTCTTCGGACGCCGTTGCCACTAAGTTTAAATTTACACTCGTCTGTTCAATAGCGGATGATACACCTGCTATATTGATGCTCAGGTCCTTAGAGGTCAGTGCCGCGCGGTTTGATTTGTCTGACATGTTTTGTGAATTGACTGATAACTGCTCTGAGATTACGGAAAGATTTTCAGCTGAAGATCCAAGAAGTGTGGAGTTATTTTTGATTTCAGTTACAATTTTATGAACATTTTCAATAAATCGATTTAATAAATTTGAAAATATTCCAATTTCATCATTTGAGCCTATCTCCACACGTTTTGTCAGATCGCCATTACCCGCAACAATATCTTCAACAATATTATTCAGTTTATTAATGGGTGCAATGATGATTTTATAATACATATAGGCGTTGAATATAAAAAATAGTGTACCGAATGCGTATACTATAAATGTGTTTAGCAGATGAAGTCCCATTTTTCCTAATATGAAACCGGATGATGCCATGTATAAAGTTAAAATTAAAGATAACAATGCAGATTTGGTAATGAATTTAAATTTAAATTTAATATAGATGACAAATACGATGGCTGATCCAATGCATATGATTAAAGAAATTATAATAAACAATTCTTTTAACATGATATTTCTCCTTAATGAAAATTATATGTATATGGAGGTGTATCAGACTCCGGCTTTTCGCCGGTTTCATAAGGTGATTAAAAACAAAAGCGATTGTGATACTGGCTCTAAATTCCGTTTATTTACAATCGTATAGGGGGTTTAGGAGTTTTTTTGGTATCACCGCTCCATGAAATTCATCATATCATTTTTCCAATATTCCATCAAGTTTACCTGGGATCCGACTGTTAAAAACACAACGGAAAAACCTCTTCCTGATTCACCGGCCCGGGCGGCCTCAATGGTTGCATTTAACGCGAGAAGATTTGTCTGCTCTGAAATCGCACTGATGACTTCAACGATATTACTGATTTCATTGGCAAGCTTTTCATATTCGTTAATTCTACTCACTGAACTGTCCACGTTTTTTACTGCATTGTTTGTTTCCAATGTTGCCTTTTCAGGGGGAAGAGAGGGGGAAGAGAGGGACGTCCTTAAATAACTAAATAAAGACTTGACTGATAATTTTTATCATGATAGCGGTTTGGTATGCCAAGACAATCAAGAATCGATGCACCGGGAGTGCTTCACCATGTCATCATTCGGGGGATTGAAAGAAAGAAAAT
>JAUVGT010000273.1 GCA_030593645.1 Deltaproteobacteria bacterium | reverse complement strand
AAAGTCCAACTTCTGCGTTGTGCTGCATTTTGCAATGATTCAACGTACGATAAGTACGCTTCATCATTACAAAAATTGCACGCCTTGAATTTGAACTCTTTACGAAACCGTCTAATTCGGACTTTTTACGAGACCATCAAGATTAGGAGTCAGTAAATGTAAAAGTTTAAAAGTCTCGAGTTTAGATACAACTGTAAAGTGTTTTATTTTTTCCTTCTATTCAACTCACGCCACTTGTCAAGCCGCTGTTTAATAATCTTTTCGTAGCCCCGATCGGTTGGATGGTAAAAAAGTCTGCCGTTTAAATCATCAGGCATATACTCCTGGGGTGCAAAAGCATTTTTATGATCGTGGGCATATTGATACCCCTTTCCATAGCCGATATTTTTCATCAGGTTTGTCGGCGCGTTTCGGATATGGAGCGGTGTCGGCAGAGCACCTGTATTTTTGATCACATCTTTGACTTCTCCGTAGGCGGTATAAAGGCTGTTGCTTTTCGGTGCGGTGGCAAGGTAGGCGGCAGTCTGGACAAGGGCCAGTTCACCTTCCGGTTTTCCAAGGAACCTGAAAGCTTCCACAGAATTCATCGCCACTGCAAGCGCGTTCGGATCGGCGTTCCCGATATCTTCCGAAGCAAACCTGACCATTCTCCTGGCAATATACAACGGGTCTTCTCCCGCGGCAAGCATCCTGCCAAGCCAGTATATCGCCGCATCAGGATCACTCCCCCGGAGGCTTTTATGAAGGGCGGATATCAGGTTATAATGTTCCTCACCGGTCTTATCATAGGCCAGTGCTTTTTTTAGCAGGGCGTCTTCAACATCCTTCATCGATATTGAAACAGGCTGATTTTTTGAACTGCCGGCCTTCGCGGTTATGCTTATCGATGTAACAATCTCAAGGTTATTTAACGCCGATCGACCATCACCGCCGGATACACGAACAAGATGCGTAAGGGCATCCGGTTCAATCGTGATATCCATATGACCCAGTCCTTTTTCCCTGTCATTCAGGGCACGATCAATGATTTTTTTAATATCGTCCGACGAAAGGGATTTCAGTGTAATCACACGGCACCGTGACAATAATGGCGCAATCACTTCAAAAGAAGGATTTTCGGTTGTGGCACCGATCAGGGTAATCAACCCGCTTTCCACATGGTTGAGAAATGCGTCCTGCTGCGATTTATTGAATCTGTGAATCTCATCAACAAACAGGATGGTCCGTTTACGGTTAAGTTTCAGCTTATTCTTTGCTTCCTCGATCACTGCACGGATTTCTTTGACGCCGGAAAGTACGGCTGAAAACTGTGTAAAATAAGAACGGGTCTCTTCAGCGATGATCCTGGCGAGTGTGGTTTTACCGCACCCGGGCGGCCCCCAGAGAATCATCGAAAATATCTTGTCCTGCTCGATTGCCCCCCGGATCAGCGTACCTTTTCCAACCACATGCTCCTGCCCGGCAAATTCATCAAGTGTTTTCGGCCTCATCCTTTCGGGCAGCGGCCGCGTTGCTGCGGTGGTTTTTTGAGCCTGGTATTCAAACAAGTCCAATGGTGGTATCCCATATCATTTTAATACTTATTAAATTGTCTTCTTTCACGCTGCCTGAATATCAGCCGTATGGGTGTATGATCGAGCTTGGCGCCTTCCCGAATCTTATTGGTCAGGTATCGTTTATACGAAAAATGAACAGCGTTCGAATAGTTTACAAAGCATACAAATGTCGGCGGTTTGACAGAAATCTGGACCGAGTAATAAAATTTAATTCGCCTCCCTTTGTGAAGTGATGGTTCATTTTTAAAAACGGCCTTTTCAATAATTCTATTTAACCGGCCGGTACTGATCCGTGTTGTATACTGCTTATAGACTTCGTCAACACTATTAAAAATTTTCCTTACCCTGAGACCGGTCAGCGCCGATATGGTCAGGACCGGTGCGAAATTCAGATACTTGGCTGCATATCTGAGCTCCTCATAATACTTCTTCACCGTATGGCTGTCCTTCTCGATCAAATCCCACTTGTTAAGAACCAGGATACATCCGCATCCCCGGTCATACGCGTATCCGGCCACATTGATGTCCTGGTCGGTGATACCCTCATCCGCGTCCAGAATGATCAGCGCGACATCGCAGCGGTCAAGACTTCGCAGAGCTTTTATTATTGAAAATTTCTCAAGCTTTTGTGATACTTTTCCCTTGCGCCTGATTCCGGCAGTATCGATCAGGCGGTACAGTTTTCCATCGATCTTACAAACTGTATCGATTGAATCCCGGGTGGTACCCGGAACATGACTCACCAGGAGGCGCTCTTTCCCTAGTATTTTATTGATCAGGGAAGACTTGCCCGCATTGGGGCGCCCGACAACCGCGATTGATATGGTTTCTTGATCCTTGTCAGCATCACTTTGTCTGGAAGCTGCCGGAAGGGCAGCAACGATATTATCCATCAGATCCGTTATACCGTATCGATGTTCTGATGATATCGGGTACAAATCGCCGATTCCGAGACTGTAAAAGTCCGATAGGTTAACTTCCTTTTCACTCCCATCGATTTTGTTGACCACATAAAATACCGGTTTTTTCTGTGGGCGTAAAATATCGATGATATCCGTGTCATAGGGCGAAACCCCTTCTTTTCCATCCATCATCAGGATGATCAGATCCGCATCTTCGATAGCCTGCCTGACTTGAAAAGTGATCTGTAAAGCAAAATCATCTACGCCTGAAAATCCGCCCGTGTCAACAAGTGTGAATTCAGCATCATCCCATTTCGCGTCACCATAATGACTGTCCCGGGTCACACCGGGATAGTTGTCCACCAAAGCATCCCGTGTCTTTGTTACACGGTTAAAGAAGGTCGATTTGCCCACATTGGGCCTGCCAACGATAGCAATAATTGGTTTTGTTTTATTCATTGAGTAATTACTTGATCTACATGATTCAATACATATTATCAATGGGAATATGATGAAAACCAGATATCAACTCCTTCCCGGACCGGACCGGTACAGTGTGTCTACAACATTTCGAACATACTGTTCGTCGGAGATTCCATCTGTTGCTTCCGGGGGAAAGGTAACGATGTTTTTAAAATGTGATACGATTTCGTGAAAAAGCTCAATCCGCGCATTGGAATCGAGCTCATCACGCCGAATCAATGCCTGAAGTGAAATCCCGGCTTCCTGGGGTGATACATGCTGCCTCAGGCGCGCTTCCAGGTGCGGATAATCACTGAATGAGTTATATTTACCTCCAAGGAGCTGATCCAGGTCAGGTTCTGAAATTCTTGGGTTCCAGACCACGATTGTATTTGCCGCGAAATCACCGAGCCGCTGCATCTTACGGTTAATCAGGCATGACAATCCGCCAACCAGGTAAAAAAAAGGCAGGCTGTCAATAAAACGAAGCAGATTACGTATCACAATCTGGCTGAATTGGAGATTCAGTCCCTGTTCATCCACCACCCTTAATTTAAAAAGACGTTTACCGATGGTTTGACCGTTCAAGTACCATTCGGTTACGATACCGTATCCGATCGTAACCACGAAATAGGCCAGGGTAATCAACGCAACGGCCAGATCCCGGCTGATAATTCCGAGTATGCCCATAACCTTATAGACGGTGGTCGTGGCGACGATAATCACCAGTCCATCGATAATCCAGGCCATAAACCGGCTGATTGGCCCTGCGATCTGAAGCGAAAATTCAACCCCTTCCGGTGTTTTTATCGATAAGATATTTGTTCTGCTTCGGCTCATCTATATTTTCTTTTCAAAACATTTTTCGTTCCTGATAATAAAAAAAATAAAATAAGTAAAACCAATTCTATCACCCCAAAACCAATCTTGATCTCATAGGGCAGCACAGGCTCATGATACTGGGAAAAGAATGCTTCAATAATACCGGCCCATACCAGCATCACCGCAACACCCCCAATCAGCGTGACAAGGTCGGGCATCACCTTTTTCAGCCTCATTTTCAAAGATATGGCCCGACTCCATCCGATCAGGGCGCTGCCCAGAACCAGTCCGGCCTGCCCCGCCAGTATAATAGCGGGTATCTCCACAACACCGTGGGGCAAAAGCCACCCCATCAGAAATTTAATTTCCCCGGCCATTATATAATCGAGTACCACCGCGCCCAGTATGACCCCATTATAAAATAGAAGAATTAACGTACCGATTCCCCATGTCATACCCATGGCCAGGGTCGTGATTGAGACCTTTGTGTTATGAGTCATTAAATAAGAAGAGAAAAGTGTTTTGCTCCCTTTTAGCCGGTCTTCTTTGGCTTGTTCTTCCCGCTCTACCCTTTCCGAGGGATCCCCCTGGAGATGGGAAAACGGCATCAGTATTCCCTTGGCATCACTGTCGATGATGATCATAAATGCGCCAAAAACGCACCCCAGAAGTGTGGCCGTCAGCGCGATCCAGAATGCGTTTATATGGCGTCTGAACGTTTGAGGAAATGTGGTAAAAAACCAGTTGATCGGGCTCAGACGATGGGGTTTTCGACGTGTCTCATGAATAATACCGTATGCCCTGCCCACCAGCGATTCCAGGTATTGCCGAATATTGGGCTCAGATGAAAATGTCATAATCTTTGCAAGATCCGAGGATGCCCTCTGGTAAAGATAGTGGAACCGTTCCACCCGTTTGAGTGACAGTTTGTGTTCAGAATTTACACCCAGACGATCGAGTATGGACTCAAATTCGATCCAAAACGGTCTTTCCTCATTAATAAATTTTTTCAGGTCTATGATCATGCGTTAGTCTATCCCTAATCATTTATTGAAGATGAACATTATACATCTGTCAGCCATTGCATTTTCAAAGGCTGATCTAATTATTAAGAAAGGCAAAGCGAAGCGCCTTCCGCATTCGACGTTCGATGTTGGACGTTCGATGTTCGATGTTCATCATTTTTATAATATCTGCCGCTGTTTGATTGATATGTATTTTGAAATGACCTCTGTACACAAATGCTCATTTTCGACCCATGAAAAATCCACACCATGTCGGTATAATAATTTTTCGGTCTCATGAAGGTGCTTCCAAACCAGATGCCCGCCCAGATTTTTATACATGTCATCAATCGATTCAACCGACGGGGATGAAAACATCGGCTCCGCCCCCCCCGGTTTTAACATATTTACAAGTACCAGGTGCTGCCGGCTAATAATATCAATATTCTGTGAAAAATTTTCCGCAAGAACCGGATCATCAAGATGCGTTAAAAAAAGGAGCAGGGCCCGTCTTCGGATTCGTGTCCCGATAAAGGTAAACAACTCCGTAAAATCAGGTGATACAGTTTTTGGCTCCAGGGTGTATAATACATCCCGGCATGTGTTGAAATGGGCTTTCCCGCTTTTCGCGCTGACAAAACTCTGTACCCGGTTATCGAATGTGATCAGACCGAATTGATCACCCTGACGTTCAGCGGCCAGTGCCATGATCAAAGCTGCAGTAATATATCTTTCAACAATGGTGGTGGGTTCAAAATCGATTTTTTTCCCCTGATCATTGTATTGTTTATTTTTTTTCTTTCTGATCTGTGTGGTTCGTGTGCTTAATCGGGAAGCGTCAATAATCACATAGATCTGCTGGGTCCGCTCAATCTGGTAAACTTTTGTTATGGGCTGTCCCCTTTTGGCGGTGGCTTTCCAGTGAATATCTTCATAGCTATCACCCGGAAGATACTCTCTCAGCTGTTCAAAATCCCGTCCCTTACCGATCTGCCTCTGGGCATGGATCCCCACACCCCTGTTCAGAAACAGGCTTGTAAGATTATGACGCTCTAAAAAAAGATTCGGGTATACCCGAATTTCAAAATTTACGGGTTTCGCTGTCCGAATGGCCCAAAACCCCAGAGGGGAAGAGGTCTCCAGATAATATTGATCAAAAACATATCGTCCGTGTTTTTCACCTTTCACAGGCCACTTAAATGTTGATGTCATTTCCTGACCATGTAATACAGCAGTAATATCAGGATCAGGTGTACTGATCTCCTTTGGAAAAGCAAATCCGATTCGAATCTTTCCCGCCTGACTTCTTTTGTTTTCAACAGTAACCGTAATATCGCCGTCCCTTCCCTTGGACAGTCTGACAACATCCGGCATTAAAACCGTAATACCGGATAGATGATCCCGGGTTAAAATCATATCAATAAGAGCAAGTATAACAACCGCTGTCACCAGGGTAAAAGAAATTTCGATCATTCCCGGTATCACGGCTGAAATTACAGCCATGGGTAAATAAACCATACCCATACATATCAGTAATCTGTATTGTGGAACAAATTTCATTGAATCAGCGCCTGGGCCGTATCATCTACCTGGGTACGGCGATCTCCTTTAAAATATTCTCGATTACTTCCTGAACAGTCAGTCCTTCGATTTCGTATTCCGGCCGGAGAATCAATCGATGGCCCATAACAGGCACACTGAGCGTCTTGATATCATCCGGCGTAACAAAATCACGCCCTCTAATGGCCGCATAGGTCCGTGATGCCAGTAATAAGGCCTGGGTTGCTCTGGGTCCGGCACCCACCAGCACACTTTGATGTGTACGTGTCTTGCGAACAATATCAACAATATAAGCAATCAACTCGTCCTTAACCAGGATCCCTTCAAGGGATTGACGAAGCGTTGCCAGCAATTCAGGGGTAATGATTTTTTTCACATCACCGTTTGCCAGTGTTTCTTCAGGTGATTGGTTGCCAAGCATCCGCCTGGCCAGGAGGAGTTCTTCTTCCTGCTCCGGGTGGTCCATCATGATCTTGAGCATAAATCTGTCTTTCTGGGCTTCAGGTAATGGATAGGTGCCCTCGTACTCGATGGGGTT